>JAQXRN010000167.1 GCA_029218545.1 Bacillota bacterium
AAGATTAAACTCTTCATTTCAGAATTAAAAAGAGAAGTAATAAAAAACCAAATCTTTTGAGGAAGTCCGTTATATATGGACTTCCTTTTCATATACTAAATAAAAAGGCATTATAGCTTTTAAGAACAGTTCACTTAAAAAGGAGAATAAGATTATGATTTATGTTATGGGCGATATCCACGGATGCAAAAAATCTTATTTCGAAGCAATCGAAAAGATAAATCTATCGCAGTATGATACATTATATATTTTAGGTGATGTTGTCGATAAGGGGAATGACGGCATTGAAATCCTTCAGGATATGATGATGCGCGCTAATGTAGTTCCCTTGATTGGAAACCACGACTATATGGCTTTAACAATGCTGAGAAAACTTAATGTTCCAATTACAGAAGAAAATGTGGAAACATATCTTTCGGTTGAAGATATGACAGACTTTCTCAATTGGCAGAGAGATGGAGGAAAAGGCACTTTTGAGGCATTTAGACGGCTAAATGCAGAAGAAAAAAAAGATGTTCTTGAATATCTAGAGGAGTTTTCTCTATACGAAGAGGTTGAAGCAGATGGCAGGGAGTATGTACTTGTTCATTCAAGCTTGGAACCTTTTGATCCATACATTAAGGAATATCTTAAAGACAGAATAGTAATTACAAGTAGATTCAATGAAGAAAACCAGACGTCAGATTCTGAGAATTATCTTATGGTAATGTGTCTGGATGATGGAAGAACATGGAAAATAAGTAATGAATGATGTCTTAAAAAGTCAAGAGGTTACGGAGGTGTTTTATGGGTCAGCTGACGCGCAGGCGTGTTAAGAAAAGAAGGCGTACAAATTCAAATTCAAAGATGAAATTTAGTGTATTTCTTGCTATAATAATAATAACCATCCTTTTAGGATATTTGACTGCGAGATTTATTATCGGTCCTTTCCTGGGATATGATTCAGATGAAAGCCCGCTTCAGGTAGTAAGTAAACTTGAAGAAAGTGCTAAAGAAGAGAACAACGATGAGGCAAAAAAGACTGAAGAGGAGATTGATGGAGGTTATGCACTGCAGTTTGGAGTATTTTCTACGAGGGAGGCTGCTGATAAGCTTGTTACAGAACTTGCAGCAAAGGGAATTGAAGCAAAGATTCATCAAGATGATGATAAGTTTAAAGTTATCAGCCCTATTGTAAAAACTAAGGATGAAGCTATAGGAAACTTAGATAAAATAAAGGATAAAGAAGTGGAGGATGTTTTTATAGCATCCTTTTAAAGGAGAGCAACTAATGATTCCATTGTCGACAAGAATGAGACCGCAGTCTTTAGACGAATTCACAGGTCAGGAGCATTTTTTATACAAAGGATCCCTTTTTTACAATTCTATAAAAAATAAGACTTTTGATTCAGCAATTTTTTTTGGTCCATCAGGAACGGGCAAAACAACACTGGCAAGGATAATAGCCAGAGAAATGGGCGGTAATTTCCATGAACTAAACGCATCCGTATCAGGAACAAAAGAGCTGAAGGAACTCATTGAACAGGCAAAAGTCAGCTTTTATGGTCTTGAGAATAAGACTACATATGTTTATATTGACGAGTTCCATAGATGGAGCAAATTGCAGCAGGATTCATTGCTTAAGGCCTTAGAGGAAGGTGTAATAAAATTTATTGGAAGCACAACTGAGAACCCGTATTTTTCCATAAATAATGCCATCCTCAGTCGCGTAAGGAATATTTATGAATTTAAAAGACATTCTGAAGCTCAGCTGATTGAAATAATTAAAAGAACCATTTCCGACAAGGATAGAGGTCTTGGATGTCTGAATATTACATGGGAAGAAGATGCTATTTCTGTTCTTGCTGAACTGTCAAACGGTGATGCAAGGGTTGCTCTTGATACTTTGGGCTTTATTTCAGACAATGTGGATGAGTCAGTGCCTGTAAAAAAAGAGCAGGTTGCTGAAGCCATGCAGCGCAAGATAGGTTTTTATGATAAGGGCGATGACAGATATAATCTTCTGAGTGCATTGCAGAAATCCATCAGAGGTAGTGATCCGGATGCGGCTATTCACTATTTTGCAAGACTGATTGATGGAGGAGCTGATATACAGATGATTGGAAGAAGACTTATGGTTATCGCGAGCGAAGATGTGGGTATGGCATATCCATCAGCGGTCTCTATAGTCACTTCATGCGTGCAGGCTGCATTAATGGTTGGACTTCCTGAAGCAGCAATTAACCTGAGCCAGGCTGTAATTCTTCTGGCATCTGCACCAAAATCAAACGCCTCATATATGGCTTATGAAAATGCCATGTCAGATATCAGGCACAAAAAAATCGATGATGTACCAAATCACTTAAAGGATTCACATTATTCAGGTGCAAAAAAAATGGGATATGGTACAGAGTATAAATATCCTCACGCTTATGGAGGTTATGTTAAGCAGCAGTATCTTCCGGACAATCTCTACTACGAAGGCGTGAGTTATTATAATCCTACAGAAAACGGATCGGAAAGTTCATTTAAAAAATATTTAGAAAGTTTGGATAAGAGCAAATGGCAAAAAAGATAAGAGATGTTGTGAGAGCCGCTAATTCAGGTTTTTGTTTCGGAGTAAAACAGGCTATAGAAAAGACAGAGGAGCAGGTAAGAATTAATAAAGACGGAAAACGTATCTTTACATGTGGTCCTCTTATTCATAATAAGCTGGTAACAGATGATTTGGAATCAAAAGGCGTATCAATTTTAAATAATCTCGATGAGGCAACAGAAAATGATGTTTTGATTGTAAGGTCTCATGGAGAAGGCAAAGCTTTCTGGGATGAGGTAAGGAAAAGAAATCTTAATGTTATAGATGCCACATGTCCTTTTGTCAGTAAAATTCACACCTTGGTGTCTGATGCAGCAAAAGAAGGATATCAGGTTGTAATAGTTGGGGACAAAGACCATCCGGAGGTTAAAGGCATTAAGGGATGGAGTGGTGAAAATGCAATAATTGTTAATTCTCCGGAAGAAGCAAAAATAATTACAGAAGATAACCTTTTTATTGTATGCCAGACCACAATTAAAAAAGAAATGCTTGATTCTATAGTAGAAGTATTGGACAAGCTTAATAAAAAATATACCGTAAAAAACACCATATGCAATGCCACAGCTTTAAGACAGAAAAATTGTATGGAGCTGGCAATGACAAGCGATGCTATGGTTGTAATTGGAGGAAAGAACAGCTCAAACACGCAAAAACTTTACGAAATTGCAAAAAAATACTGCCCAAATAGCTATTTTGTTGAAAAAATCGAAGATTTGCCATTGCACCATTTGACAAAATGTAATAAAATAGGTGTTGCAGCAGGTGCCTCGACACCTGAATGCGTAATTAAGGAGGTTATTGCTATAATGAGTGAAATGAACATGATGGACTTAATGGATGATATCGAAAAATCCTTAAGATTACCACGAATCGGCGAAGTTGTTAACGGTAAGGTGCACCAGGTTACTGAAAAAGAAATTATCGTTAATATGGGATGCAAAAAAGATGGAGTTATTCCAAAAGACGAAGTTACATTAGAAGGAGACCAGAAGCTAACAGACTTATTTAAGGATGGCGATGAAATCCAGGCTAAAGTTATCAAAACTGATGATGGCGATGGTGTGATTTTACTCTCCAAGAAGAAGTTAGAAGCTAATGAACACTGGAATGAAATTAACGAAGCTTACGAAGAAGGTAAGATTCTTAATGTTAAGGTTGTAAGACAGGTTAACGGTGGTGTTATCGCTGCTTACAAGGAAGTTACAGGATTCATTCCTCTTTCACAGCTTTCCGATAAATTTGTTGAAAATGCAGAAGAATTCATTGGACAGACTATGGATATTAAGGTTACAAGAATTGACCCTAAGAAGAACAGAGCAGTGTTCTCCCATAAGGCTGTTATGGCTTTAGAAAAACAGCAGAAGCTTGCTGAAATCTGGAGTGGTCTACATGTGGATGATGTAGTTGAAGGTACTGTAATGAGATTTACTGATTACGGTGCATTTGTTGACTTAGGCGGAATCGACGGATTATTACATATCTCTGAAATTTCATGGGGTAAGTTAAAGCATCCTAAGGAAGTTTTACAGATCGGTGATAAAGTTAAAGTTATGATTCTTTCCATGAACGAAGAAAAGGGCAAGATTTCTCTTGGTCTTAAGCAGACTACACCTGAACCATGGTCAGTAATCAACGAAAAGTACGCTGTTGATCAGATTGTAGCAGGTAAGGTTGTTCAGATTAAAGAATACGGTGCATTTATCGAATTAGAACCTGGTCTTGATGGACTTGTTCACATCTCAGAAGTTGCTAATAAGAGAGTAAGCAACATCGCTGAAGAACTTGAACTTGGACAGGAAGTTGAAGCTAAGATTCTTGACATTGATACAGAAAGAAAGAGAATCAGCTTATCAATTAAGCAGGCTTCCGGCGAAGAAGCAGTTGAAGCTTCCGAAACTGCAGAAGAAACTGTTGAGGTTGAAGAATAATCATTTCGATTTTAAAGACGGACAGACAACTGTTCGTCTTTTATTGTGCAAAAAAACAAGGTTAATGAATTGCTAAATATTGCTAATTAAGGCATTTTCACAAAAATAACACTTTCAATAAATAAAGGGTATTGGTTAAAATATACATAAAATAGACATGAAATCAGGAGGTGTATTTTGACAAAGACTTTATTAAAAGAAAAATTAAATGAAGCCGTTACTTCTGTGATGCCTATTACATTAATTGTTTTAGCATTATGCCTATCCATAACGCCTATACCAAACAGTCTGTTGGTTTCCTTTGCATTTGGAGCAGTTTTGTTGGTAATTGGAATGGCTTTTTTTACACTGGGAGCAGATGTTGCTATGATGCCTATCGGAAATAAGGTTGGAGCATGTATAACAAAATCTAAGAAAATATGGATAATAGTACTGGTAAGTTTTTTACTAGGCGTTATTATTACAATATCAGAGCCGGATTTGCAGGTGTTAGCCAATCAGGTTCCAACAATTCCCAACAACGTTATTATACTTTCTGTTGCTCTTGGAGTAGGAATATTTCTTGTAATAGCGATGCTTCGCATCTTAATCGGAATAAGCTTGTCATGGATTTTGCCTGTATTTTATATTATCGTTTTTATTCTGGCCATGCAGGTGCCAAAAGATTTCTGGGCAGTTTCATTTGACTCAGGAGGAGTGACAACGGGACCTATGACAGTGCCTTTTATTATGGCTCTTGGAGTAGGTGTATCATCTATTAGAAGTGACAGACATGCAGGAGATGACAGCTTTGGTCTGGTAGCTTTAAGTTCAATAGGTCCAATTCTGGCTGTATTGATTTTGGGACTTGTATATCCGGCAGAAGGAACCTATACTCCCGTGCAGATTCCTGCAGCAGAAACTTCAAAGGACAGCTTTGATCTTTTTCTCAAGGCATTCCCTGAATATATAGGTGAAGTATTGCTGGCTTTAGGCCCAATAATCATATTTTTCCTATTGTTCAACGTCCTAATAATAAAACTTGGAAAGCGTGCACTTATCAGAATAAGTGCAGGATTAGTATTTACTTTTATGGGGCTTGTCTTGTTTCTGACAGGTGTTAATGTTGGTTTCATGCCTATGGGGAATTATTTGGGAAAGTGCATTGGAAATGCTGAATTTTCATGGATTCTTGTTCCAATAGCCATGCTTATGGGGTACTTTATTGTAATGGCAGAGCCGGCCGTTCACGTTCTCAATAAGCAGGTTGAAAACATCACTGCAGGATCTATCCCTGAAAAAGCCATGTCTTTATCACTTTCAATTGGAGTTGCATTATCCCTTGGATTGGCCATGATAAGAGTAATAACAGGAATATCTGTAATGTGGTTTTTGATTCCGGGATATTCGGTTGCATTGCTTTTAACATTTGCTGCACCAAAACTATTTACCGCTATTGCCTTTGACTCAGGCGGTGTTGCATCTGGACCAATGACCGCAACATTTCTGCTTCCTTTTGCAATGGGTGCTTGCGAAGCTATAGGTGGAATAGAAAGAATTGTTTCAGATGCATTTGGAGTGGTTGCTATGGTTGCCATGACACCGCTTATTACAATTCAATTTCTTGGAGTGGTGCATAAATACAGAAGCAAGAAGGAAGAGACCAGAAGAGAGCTGTTCCTGCAAAATATCAGCAACTATAATGATGAAGATATTATTGAAGTTTAAGGAGTGTGTCTATGGAAAGATTATATCTTGTGATTGCCATTACAGATAGGCAACGAGGAAAAAAAGCATTAGCTTTGTTTGAAGAAAACAATGTGGTCACCACCTATACTGCAATGGGAGAAGGAACTGCACCTCCTGAAATTTTGGATTATCTCTATCTTAGTCCAAGTGAAAAATCAGTAATAATGGGAATTGTAACCGAATCAGGTATTTTATCTCTGTTTAAAAATGCAAAAAGAAAGCTCTATATAGATTTGCCGGGAAATGGAATAGTTGTTTCCGTACCGCTAAACAGCGTAGGTGGAAGGAGTACTCTTCAATATTTCCTTGAAGGGCAAAGTGTAAATTTTTATAATAATGAAAAAGAAGAGAGTGGGGAGAATATGGCTATTAAGACAGATTATGAGCTGATTATTGTTATTGCTAATGAAGGATATTCGGATCTGGTAATGGATGCAGCAAGAACGGCAGGTGCCATGGGCGGAACTGTTATCAAAGCTAGAGGAACAGGTGCTGAAAACACTGAAAAATTCATGGGATTCTCCATTTCTAAAGAGAAAGAAATTCACCTGCTGGTAACTCCATCAGAGGATAGAAACCTTATTATGAAGACCATAATGGATAAAGCAGGAAAAACATCAAAAGCACAATCTATGGTATTTTCTCTACCTGTTTGTGATGCCATTGGATTGAAGCTACCTGAGTAATGCATTTTAAAATGTATATTTTTAAAAAATAACTCCAAAATAAATAGAGATACTAGAAAGGAGTTATGTGTATGAAAAAAAGATTTAGTGTTATATTGCTTGCACTTTTAATGGTCTTCGCGTTTGCAGGATGCAGCGATAGAAATGATAATAATACTATCGAGAATGATGCAGATAGAATAGAGGACAATATCGAAGATGGTGTAGATGATGTAAAAGATGACGTTAGAGATGGTGTTGATGATGCCAGAGATAATATGGATAACACTGGAGATAACTTGGATAATAACGGTGATAACATGTTGAATGATAATACCACAAAAAATCACGAGCCCATCAACAACAATAAAACAAATCAATAGTTAAAACGAGGTCCTAATGAGGGCCTCGCTTTTTTGTTTGTAATACAAGACAAATTAATCATTATAAATGTTGTAAATAATATGACCTATTTCTGCAGACAAATATTTCTTTTTAGCAAATTCTTTAAATGTAAGCATTCCAACAAGTTTTCCGCTTTCTACAACGGGAAGACATCTTATTTTATTTTTGGAAAGAATAAGGGCGGCTTTATGAATATCCTCATTTGAATCGATGGTTACAACGGGGCTGGTCATCAACTGAACAGCCTTTTTTCCATCAGACTGGCGCAAGAGTAAATCTCTATCTGTTATTATTCCAAGGACATGTTTTTGAACGTCACATACAGGAATAATACCAATATCTTCAGCTTTCATAGTGTTTTGAAGGGTAGCAAAGTCATCATCCGGGCGGCAACAAAGAATTGAAGTTGACATTATTTCTTTCACAAGCATATTTTCCTCACATCTTTATAATTCAAAATAAAAGGGACAGTATATATTCTGTCCCAATAATCATGTGTTAATCATAATTTTATATTGTCGTTGTCTTGTCAGGCTGCCAGAAGGATTTTGCAAAGACAATAATCAGAGCATACATTTCAAGTCTTCCTGCAATCATGAGAATTGACATAACAAGCTGTGAGAACTGGTTGAACATTCCAAAATATCCAGAGCTGCCCGATGCTCCAAGAGCAATGCCTGTGTTTGAAAAAATACCGATGGCAGTTGTGAAAGTAGTTTCCATATCAAAATTATTAAAGGAGAGAAGGACACATCCACACAGCAATGTAACAAAATAGAGCAGTGTATGCATTGAAATTGAAGATGCTACTTTTGACGAAACCGGTGTAGTATCGTCCAGCATTACCGCTTTTACCATGTTAGGATGAATCTGCCTCAAAACACCTCTCTTTATAAATTTAAATAGCACCAAAAATCTAAATACTTTTAAAGAACCGGATGTTGAGTATGAGCAGCCTCCGATGAAAAGAAGCAGAATGAGTATGGTTATGGCAAATGATGGCCAGGTTGTATAATCACATACATAGAAGCCTGAAGTAGAAATAAAGGAAACAACCTGACATAGGCTGTCCTTGAATGCCTGCCACAGGCTTGAATATCCTCCGGAAAACTTTAATGATAATGAAATCAATACCGTTGAAGATATTATTAATACGAAGAAAACCCTAAGTTCAGCATTTTTTAGTATTTCTTTCCACTTTTTGCTTGCAACAAGTAGGTATACGGTAAAATTCATTGCTGAAAGTATTGTGAATATGAGCACAACCATCCTTACAAACTCTAGCTTATACATCCATGCGTACTCCGGAAGAATTATCAGACCTGCTGTACTGATACTGCTGCAGGTTGTCAAAATTGCATTGTACCAATCCATCGGTCCAGCCACAAGGATAAAGAATTCCATTGTTGACATGATGAAGTAGGTCATATATAGGAATTTTCCGATGTTGGAATAATTGGCACCAAGAGTAGATGTACTTGTACCAGGAGCTTCTGCAAGAGCAATAGATTTATTGTTTATTCCCCAAAGAGGGAAGATTGCAATAAGTAGTACCAATATTCCCATTCCACCAAGCCAATGAGAAATGGCACGCCACATGAGTATAGATTTTGGCACAAGCGTTATATCCAAAACACTGCAGCCTGTTGTAGTAAAGCCTGCAACCGACTCGAAGATGCAGCTTATCAGAGGAAAATCCTGACCACAGAAATATATTGGAATTGCACCGATGAGTGAGCAATACAGCCAGCTTATGAGGGTAATGAAATAACCTTCCCGTGCTTTCAAATTGATTTTATCTGATTTCATTTGAGTTAAAATAACAAAGCCAATGGAAATACAAAACATGGATGTGGTTAAAAAGGCAGAACCACTATGCCATTCATTGAAATAAAGAGATACAGCCAAAGCAGGCAGCATAAACAGACCTTCGATTAAGGTCAGTATTCCCAATACTTTAATTGTAGCTCTTATGTTAAAACTCATGTTAAACCTCTTTTTTCTCTATTTTGTTCTATTTGGATTGTGATAGTATTTGGAGAAAAGAACCAAAACAGTATATAGTTCAAGTCTGCCTGTAATCATAAGAAATGAACACACATATTTCGAAAAATCAGAGAAAAATGCATAGTTCATAGTAGGTCCGACCATGTTAAAACCAGGACCTATATTGCCAATACAGGATGCTGCTGCGGAAAGATTTGTCATAAAGTCCTGCCCGTCAAGGGACAAGAGAATCATTCCGGCACCAGTAATAAATATATAGGTAAAGATAAAATTGGAAATCCTGATGGCAGTTTCGTTGCTCATTTCTCTACCGTTTAGCGTAACGGGTGAGATAATATTCGGATGAATTTTATGAGTTATGCCTCTCTTAATAAGCTTGATGGCACCTAAAACTCTGATACATTTAATCCCGCCGCCTGTAGAAGATGCGCAGCCTCCTATGAAGAACAAGCAGAAAATGATCATTCTCGAGAAGGTCGGCCAGGAGTCGAAGTCGTTTGTCATGTATCCCGTTGTTGAAATGATTGAAACAACCTGGAAGAACGCATTTAATATTATCCTTCCCAAGTCCTTGAAGGAATTGAAAAAGAAATTATAAATACCAATTAGTGTGGTAGCTGCGAAAACGACAAAAAGGAAAAACTTTGTTTCCTCATCAGCAAAGAGATGTTTTATTCCTCTTTTCATAGCTACATAATACAAGTTAAAATTAATTGCAGCCAGCAACATAAAAATTGCTATAATTATTTCAACATATATATTGCCAAAATGGCTGATACTTGTGTTATAAGTTGATAATCCACCTGTACCGACAGTACCAAAGGTATGAACCAAAGCATCGTAGAGGGATAGTCCACAGAGCTTTAGCAGGATAGTTTCTATTACTGTCATGGCAATATATATTAAATATACTGCTTTAGCACCTTGGGAATACTTAGCTGTTATCTTGTCCTTTGTCGGTCCCGTTGTCTCCGCATTTGCTACAATCTGACCATTCAAACCAAATGCAGGCACCAGCGCTGTAATGAAAACGATTATACCCATTCCCCCGAGCCAGTGGGTAAAGGAACGCCAAAATAAAATGGAACGGGGAAGTACTTCAATATCGGTAAGTATTGATGCCCCTGTGGTAGTGAAGCCTGAGCAGGATTCAAAGAATGAATCTGTAAAGCTTGGAATACTACCGGAGAAATAAAAAGGTATGGCACCGATAAATGAAGCCAGCGCCCAAGCAAGGGCAACAATAAGAAAACCATCCCGGTTCTTTAATCTGTACTGGGAATGGCTGAAATTCTTATTTAGAAACATACCTGCCAAAAAAGAAAGCAGGATAACAACTAAAAAACTATATATACTTTTTTGTTCACCATTGTAAATAGCTATGAGAAGAGGTGGGATCATTGAAACTGAAAGAACTATCATGATTGCACTCTCTATTCTCATAATCGTTTTAAGTCTGCTTGACATTTAGAGTCCTCTCTCTTTTCCTAAACCGAGATGCAAACCACGTTTAGGCTTGAATAAGGCTTCGATTTCTGAAATATCTGAAAGCAAACAGAAAATTGTAACCTTATCGTTTTCCAATATTTGAGTTTTACCATCAGGTATAATTACGTTGTTACCTCTGTGAATGGCTGCAATAAGCACTCCGCTTGGCAGGTCAAGCTCACATAGAGGCTTGTTGGCAAACTGCATATCGCTTGAAGCGATAATCTCCATTATTTCTGCCTGTCCCTGAATGAGCAGGGAGGAGATAATCTTCTTGGAGCCAAGAACATATCTTAAAATGGTACTTGTAACGATATCAAGCGGGTTAAGAGCCATATCTACACCCATTCTTTCAGTTAGGGCCTTGTAGCTCTGGCGGCTCACCTTTGAGATAACGTCTTCAATTCCACGATGCTTTGCCATTAAAGCGAGAAGCAGGTTTTCTTCGTCAAATCCCGTTGCCGTAACAAAGGCATCCATTTCATCCAGATTTTCTTCATCAAGAAGGGAAGTATCAGTTGCATCACCATGAAGAATCATTACATCATCAAGATGGGTGGAAAGGTAGTAGCATCTTTCTTTGCTTTTTTCAATAATTTTTACAGCAATACCGAATTCAGAAAGCATTTCTGCAAGATAATATCCGGTCTTACCACCGCCGGCAATCATAACTTTCTGAAGGTTTGTGTATTTACCTCTTTCGTATACTCTGTTATGAAGTTCATGAATTTCCATTCTTTCACCGATTACATAAAGAGTATCATGGTTTTCAATGGTTGTCTGTCCATGAGGAATGATTATTTTACCATTTCTTGAGATTGCAACAATAAGCATGTTAGGAAGAAGCTTTCTGACTTCAATCATGTTCATGCCGATAACTTTGCTGAATCTACGCACGCTGAACTGGACAAGAGCAATCTTTCCACTGGAAAAAATACCATTGGTTAAAGTGTATTTTTCAACTAAATATTTATATATCTCAAGTGTAATTGCTAAATCAGGGTTTACCACATGGTCTATATCCATAGTTTCCTTAATAAAGTCAATCTGAGCCATGTGTTCAGGATCGCGGACTCTGGCAATAACCTTTGAACAGCCTAGTTTTTTTGCAAAGGATGCGATAAGTATGTTATCTTCATCACTGTCAGTTGAAGCAATTAAAAAGTCGAAGGCATCGATACCACAGCTTTTTAGAAGCCTGGTGCTGAGGCCACTGCCTAAAACTGTTAAAACGTCCATCTGCTGAGACAGCTTATTTAACTTTTCTTCGCTTGTATCTATTACTGTTATTTCGTGGTCACCACCTAAAAGGGCTGTCGCAACCTTAATTCCAAGCTTGCCTGCACCAATAATAGCAACTTTCATAATTTCCCTCACTTTTGTTTACAAAATAAAAAGACATTTTCGAAAAAATGTTGTAATATATATTCTAGCATACAATGTGCAAAAATCAACCCCGTTGGGCACTTAAAAGAGGTAAAAGCATTGAAAATTAAGCGTTTTGTAGGGGGCAACCTAGAAAGCAACTGTTATATTGTCAGTTTAAACAAAGATGGATGCTGTTTCGCAGTTGATCCTGGTTATAATCCCCAAAAATTGATTAAATATATTGAAGACGAACAATTGAATTTAAAAGGAATAATTCTTACACATCATCACCATGATCATGTAGGAGCGGCTGATAAGCTTTCAAATCATTTTGGCTCTCCTGTAATGATGAGTTTTGAGGATTCCATTATGTACAAGGGAAAAGTGGATAAGTACCTTAAAGACGGAGATATCATAGAATTTGCCGGAGAGAACTTTGTCATTAGGCTTACTCCGGGACATACTCATGGATCAATATGTATTGTGTCAGATAAAAACAATGCAGTTTTCACAGGCGATACCCTATTTGATACGGATCTTGGCAGGACAGATCTGGGAGATGGGGATGAAAAGGAAATGATAAGTACCTGCAAGAATATTATCGACAAATGGCCCGACAGATATACCATCTATCCGGGACACGATCAGAGTGCAACCATGAAGATAGTTCGCAGATATAATTCGGAATTTTTGCAGTGTTTGGAGGCATAGAATAGAATGGATATAAAGCTAATCGCCCTAGATCTTGACGGAACAACTTTAAGGAGCAGAAGCATTCTTTCTGAAGCGACAAAAGAAGCCTTAGAAAATGCAATAAAAAAGGGAGTTCATGTGGTAGTAGCAACCGGCAGAGTGTTCGGTGCTTTACCTGAATGCATATTTGATATTAAAGGCCTTGAATATGTTATTACTTCAAATGGTGCATTTATCACCAGATTGAAAGATATGGAGACAATTTACTCCAATTGTGCAGAAGCTCATTCAATTGAAAAGGTGAGTCGAATCTTAAGCCAAAACACAGGATATCCTATCGAGGTATTCACAAAAGGGAGAGCATATATTGACCGGGAAATATATGATTATTTAAAGTACAATGATTGTTCATATATGAGCGCAGAGTATGTGCTAAAAACAAGAGAACCTATTGAAGGAATATACGATTTTCTGCAGGAAAACAGAGAAGAAATTGAAAATATCAATATCCACTTCGAATTCCTTGAAGATAAAGCAAAGCTGAAGAAGAGGCTTGAAGAGATAGATGGGATAACCATAACATCTTCTATGCTTCACAATCTTGAAATAGGCGGAGAAACTACCAGCAAGGCTACAGCAATCCTGAATCTATGCAATTTTTTGGGAATAGAAGAAAAGAATGTGATGGCTGTTGGAGACAGTCCAAATGATAGCGAAATGATTATGGCGGCCGGATTGGGAATAGCAATGGGCAATGCACTTGATGAGGTAAAATCAATCGCTGATTACGTAACCTTGTCCAACGAAGAAGATGGTGTCGCTTATGCAGTTAAAAAATTCATTTTGGAAAAATAAATGTTAGTTTGTTTTGTATAAGCAAAAAAACAGACTTTTTGCAAAAAAACTCCTTGACTTTATCACAATAAAGCGATATAGTAACAACATAGTTGATTTAACGCTTTACTATAATAAAGCAAAGCGGATGATATATAGCACAAATGAAGGAGTTTAGAAATGAAAAAGAAATTATTTGCTTTAACAATGATTTTAGTACTGGTTTTAACTATGGGTCTTATGACCGGTTGCGGCAGCAAGGACGATGAAGTTTTAGTAGTTGGTCTTGATGATACTTTTGCACCGATGGGATTCAGAGATGAAGAAGGTACTCTTGTTGGATTTGATATTGATTTAGCTAATGCTGTAGCTGAAGAAATGGGCGTACAGGTAGAGTTCAAGCCTATCAAATGGGAAGCTAAGGAAATGGAACTAAAGTCAAAAACTATTGACTGCGTGTGGAACGGCATGTCAGTTACTCCAGAAAGATTAGAATCCATGGCATTAACTAACAAATACTTAAATAATAAAATCGTTCTTATGAATCTTGCTGATTCAACTCTTGATGTTACTGATGCAAAGCAGCTTGCAGATCTTAAGATTGGTACTCAGAAAGATTCAGCGGCACTTGAAGTTTTACAGGCTAACGAACAGTATGAATCATTTAAGGACAACATAGTTGAATATGACACATATGATGTTGCAATTATGGACTTAAAAGCAGGTCGAGTTGATGTAATAGCTGTTGACCAGGTTCTTGGTGAATATACAAATAACAATCTTGATGGCGCTATGAAAGAATGTACATATTCTTTAGGTGATGACTTCTACGTAATCGGCTGTGCTGCAGACAACACTGAATTAAGAGATAAATTAAATGAAAATCTTAAGAAAGTTATCGACAGCGGTAAGGCAGCTGAAATTAGTAATAAGTGGTTCGGTAAAGATATCGTAGTATTTGTTGAATTAGAAGACTAATATATGTTAGAATGAACAAGGCGAAGTAATTCGCCTTGTTCTTTGATGATATAATATATTTAAACTTAGAAGGAAAACATTTATATGGAAAAAATTATGGAATCTTTGCCCTTTATGTTGGAGGGGTCGGTAGTTACAATTGAAATATTCGCTTTAACTTTGGTTCTGTCTTTGCCTTTAGGCCTTCCTATTGCTCTAGGCAGCAACAGCCGATTTAAGCCGCTAAGCTGGCTGTGCAAAACTTATGTATGGATTTTTAGAGGAACACCGCTGCTATTGCAGCTATTCTTTTTTTACTTTTTCTTTCCGATGCAGCTTGGATGGCAGATCAGTGGGTTTGCAGCGGTCATCATAGCCTTTGTATTAAACTATGCTGCTTATTTTTCTGAAATATACAGAGGTGGTATAAACAGCATTGATAGAGGTCAATATGAAGCTGCGCATGCTCTTGGACTAAGCAAAAACCAGACCATGAAGGACATCATTTTGCCGCAGACAATGAAGGCAACTCTACCTCCAATTGTCAATGAGGCTATTATTCTTGTTAAGGATACTGCGCTGGCATCATCTTTAGGCACAGTTCTGGAATTGATGAAGGCTACAAACAGTGCTGTTAACAGAACTACCGACTTAACACCTTTCTTTGCAGCAGCAGTGATATATCTGGTGATGACCTTCGTATTGACATTGCTTGCAGGAAGATTAGAAAAACACTTTTCCAGATATGATGCCAAGGAGGAATGGTAATGAGCAGAGAAATAATATTAGAAATGAAAAATATTGTGAAGGAGTATTCCGGTTTCAGGGCAGTTGATAATGTTAACTTTTCCATGGAGAAGGGGGAAATCGTTGCAATAATAGGACCTTCAGGCTCAGGCAAGAGTACTCTTTTAAGATGCATAAACGGCCTTGTTAATGTTACTTCAGGAGAAGTCAACTTAAAGGGGGAAACCGGTATGGTTTTCCAACATTTTAACCTGTTCCCGCATATGACATGTAAAGCAAATATCACATATGCTCCAATTAATGTAAAAAAACAGGACAAAGAAACTGCTAACAGGCATGCAGAAGAACTGCTAAAAATGGTTGGTCTTGAAAACAAGGCTGATGCATATCCTGCGCAAATTTCAGGTGGGCAGAAACAGAGAATCGCAATAGCGAGAGCTTTGGCAATGGATCCTGATATTATGCTCTTTGATGAAGCAACATCTGCTCTTGACCCCGAGATTACAGGTGAAGTATTAAATGTAATGAAAAAACTCGCTCAGCAGCATACAACAATGATAGTTGTTACACATGAAATGGGATTTGCCAAAGAAGTGGCAGACAGAGTAATTTTTATGGATAAGGGTGTAATAGTAGAAGAGGGAACTCCTGAAGAAATATTTGACCATCCTAAAAATGAACGTTTGATTTCATTCCTTGGGGCAATGCTGAGAGTTTAATAAATATTTTTTTTCGCATATGATAAACCTGACCACGATAGTTATAATGCTCCATCGTGGTCTTTTTTTAACTCCTTGACATTGAATGTAAATTAATGTAAATTGATTATGAGCGGAACTGTCATGGAGGCAAACATGACAGATAACAAAATTATTGGAAAATTAGGAGAAGAAATTGCAACTGCCGTGCTTAAAGCAAAAGGATATTATATTCTGAGGCAGAATTTTTCATGTCCATATGGAGAAATAGATGTTATAGCCGTCAAAGAAAAAACAATATGCTTTATTGAAGTCAAGGCTCGTACTTCTTTGAGGTACGGAACGCCGGGCGAGGCAGTTGATATTAAAAAACAGGCTCACATTAGAAACGCAGCACGTTATTTTCTTTCTTATTATAAAAGACCATATGACAAAATTGATTTTCAGGTAATAGAGGTGACTGTAAATCACATAAAAGGTCTTGAGTTTTAGGAGGGAAAGATGTTAAAAAGGGTAAAAAGTGTTTCACTGACAGGTATGGAGGGATGTCTTGTAGAAATTGAAACAGATATTTCCAATGGACTTCCTTACTTTAACATTGTCGGTTTAGGCGATGCATCTGTCAAAGAATCCTCAGAAAGAGTAAAGCGTGCAATTAAAAACAGCGGATATCAGTATCCAAAGGGCAGAATAACTGTAAATCTTTCTCCTGCATATATGCACAAAAAAGGCACACATTTTGATTTGGGCATAGCCGTTTCCCTGATACTTGCACAGAATGAAAAAATTAACTGTGAAAGCAATTCTCTATTTATCGGCGAATTGTCTTTAGGCGGCAAAGTTCTTCCTGTGAAGGGCGTACTGCCAATGATAATGCCGGTAATATTAATGAGAGATAGCCTTAATATTGATGAAATAATTCTTCCAGAAGCCAATTGCAGAGAAGCTTACATTTTTACTAAAGATACAGGGGTTAATCTGATTCCTGTCAATTCTCTAAAAGAAGCTGTCGATCATGTTATCACAAAATCTGCAATAGTTTACACAGAAAATAACAAATATACACCTGATGTTTATAATGAATTGTTAGACTACTGCGATATAAGAGGACACTTTGCGGCCAAAAGAGCGATAATTACAGCATTAGCCGGAAGGCACAATATACTGATGATTGGACCTCCGGGAGCGGGCAAGACCATGCTTGCCAAAAGAATACCCGGTATACTTCCTTCCATGACACTAAAAGAGCAAATTGAAACAAACAAAATTTATTCTTATGCAGGGAGATTGACTTCAGAAACTCCTGTGGTTCTTTCACGACCTTTTCGGCATGTTTTACCGAGTATTACAAAGGTTAACCTTATTGGAGGAGGCAGCAGGCCTGAACCAGGAGAGATTTCACTTGCACACAATGGGATTCTTTTTATGGATGAAATGCTTGAGTTTCCAAACAGCACCATTGAATCTCTAAGAGGCCCATTAGAGGATAAGCGTATCAAGCATATCAGAAGAGGAATATGCACGGACTTTCCGGCGGATTTTATTTTGGTAGGAGCGACAAATCCGTGCAAATGTGGTTTTTTAGGTGATAAGGACCATCAGTGTACATGCACTCAGACAGAAATTAATAACTATAGAAGAAAGCTGTCAGGTCCTATTACTGACAGAATAGATATTGCCTTAGAAATAAACAGGGTTGATTATAAATCTCTTACGGGGAATAAAGACATGTCATCTTATGATATGAAGGAAGAAATTAATAGAGCCCAATATATACAGGCAGAGAGATTTGATAAATATGATTTTAAAAGCAATGGTGAGATTCCTGACAATTATCTCAATGAGTTCTGCTACTTAAATCAAGAAGGCAGAGCTTTTCTGAAGACCTTATACGACAGGTATAGTCTGAGCCCGAGGAGATATAATAAGATGCTTAGGGTTGCAAGGACCATTGCAGACATAAATAATTCAAAAAACATTGAAGTTGATCATATCAGCAGCGCTTTTCACTACATCAGATTTTTTGTTGAGAGAAAGGAGCTGGAATAAAAATGTCAGCAGATAATAATATTAAAGTAATCAGAAAAGAAGACGAAGAATTCCCGTGGTTTCTTGCTAATATGCCGTCTTCTCCAAAACAGCTTTTCTACATTGGAAATATAGAATTGCTAAGAAAACCTTGCGTTGCAGTAGTTGGTGCCAGAAAATGCAGTGAATATGGCAGACAGGTAGCTGTAAAGATTGGAAAAGTGCTGGCAGAAAATCGAGTTGTTACAGTAAGCGGAATGGCAGATGGCATTGACAGCTTTGCTCATTGGGGAGCAATAAAAAACTCTGGCGACACAATAGCGGTACTAGGATGTGGTGTGGATATTTGCTATCCAAGGGTTAATAGAAAGCTTTACGATGAAATCTGCAGAAAAGGGCTTGTCATTTCTGAGTTTGAACCGGGAACACCTGCAAAGAAGCATAACTTTCCAATGAGAAATAGGATTATTGCTGCTATTTCTGAAGTCGTAACGGTAGTTGAAGCCCAGAGCAAAAGCGGATCCCTTATTACGGCGGGTTTTGCAGCTGAACAGGGCAAAGAACTAATGGCTGTGCCTGGAAATATAAGTAGCAGCACTAGTGTGGGTTGCAATAGGCTTATTGCTGACGGAGCGGGGATAGTTACAAGACCTGAAGATATAATAAGAGCTATGGGAATAGAACCAAGGCTTTTAAGAGATGATATCAGTGGACTTGGTGAAGATGAAAGAAAAATATTTGAACTTCTGTCTCAGAAAGGTGAACTTTCATTGGATGAAATCTGTGATTATTTGAACATTGACCCATCATATGTTACAGGAATAATAACTGTTATGGAAATAAAAGGACTAATAAGCTACAGTTTAGGTAAAATATTTATTGAAAAATTCTGAAAAAAGAATTATCATTATTGTTTAAAGGCACTTTATGGCTGATATAAAGGGTAATATAAAATTATTCGGAGGGAAAATGGCAAAAAAGGAGACTAAAACAACTAAAAAAACTGCAGCAAGAAAGAAAACTCTTGTGATTGTGGAATCTCCGTCTAAAGCTAAAACTATTGGCAAATATTTAGGATCCACATACAAGGTGATTGCATCTGTTGGACATATAAGAGATTTGCCGAAAAGTAAGCTTGGCATAAATATAGATAACGATTTTGAACCTGAATATATTTCAATACGTGGTAAGGGAGATTTAATAAAAGAACTTAAGAAGGAAGCTAAACAGGCTTCCAAGGTTTATCTTGCAACCGACCCGGACCGCGAGGGAGAAGCTATTTCATGGCATCTTGCATTTTTGCTGGGAATAGATCCTTCTTCAAATTGCAGAATTGTGTTTAATGAAATAACAAAAGATACCATAAAAGCTGCAGTAAAAAATCCTAGACCTATAGATTTAAGACTTGTTGACGCCCAGCAGGCAAGACGTGTTTTAGACAGACTTGTGGGCTATCAGATAAGCCCACTTTTATGGAGAAAAGTCAGAAGAGGGTTAAGTGCTGGTAGAGTACAGTCAGCAGCTCTAAAGGTTATATGTGATAGAGAAAAGCAAATTGAAGAATTTGTTCCAAAGGAATACTGGAATGTAAATGCGCGTTTTAAAAAGGGTAAAACATTTGAAGCAAGATTATCTGAACACAATGGTAAGAAGTTTACTATTCAATCGAAGGAACATGCAGACGAAGTATTGGAATCTTTAAAAAATGGAAAATTCCTCGTCTCTGATATTGTAAATAAGGAGAGAATGAGAAAACCTTCTGCACCATTTACAACGAGCAGTCTCCAGCAGGATGCTGCGAATAAGCTT
>JAQXRN010000168.1 GCA_029218545.1 Bacillota bacterium
CTCTTCATACAGAATCGCCGCCTTAGACAAGGGAGTAATATCATCCTTAGCATCTGCTGCAAATGCAGTATCCCCGAGCATCGTCAAGGAAACTACAACAGCAATCGCTATGCATATAACACTTTTTAAAGTTTTTTCAAAAGATTTCATATCAATATTTCCTTTCATTTATATGATAACAATAAACTACGCAATCTACATGCCATGCAGCGCGTGGCATAAATTTTGCGAACATTCTATGTTATAAAACAAAGTTATAAAACAAAACCGGAACAAGGAGAACGATATGGACAAACTTATTGGTGTTTTAGGCGGCATGGGTTCCATGGCATCCCAGCTGTTTTACAAAATGGTTATAGACAGAACCGACGCTCAATGCGATCAGGAGCACGTAAGAATGCTTATTCTTAACGACTCTTCCATGCCTGACAGAACAAAGGCTATATTGGCACGCGATTACGAAAAAGTGGATGATAAGATGCTGGCAGATTTTCGCCTGCTCGAGAAAGGAGGCTGCGAAGCAATCGCCATAACCTGCAATACCGCTCACTTCTTTGCTGACAGACTTAAAGACAAAATAGGCATTCCCATCATACACATGATAGAAGAAACCTCTGCTCAAATTGCACGCAACTATCCCGGAGGCAAGGTTGCAATACTGGCAACCGATGGAACCATACAGACAGAACTTTATCAGAAAAGACTCGAAAAATACGATTTAATCCCATTTACGCCATCAGAAGAAATGCAAAAAATCGTAATGTATCAGATATATGATCGTATCAAGAAGGGTTTGCCCTGGGATGAAGAAAAATGGATAGGTTTAGAAAAATACGTCAAAGAAAACAACTGCGACTGTGCTATTATGGCTTGCACGGAATTATCAGTCATTAAAGAAGATAATAATCTTGATGATTTTTATATCGATCCAATGAGTGTTTTGGCAGAAAAAGTGGTGCTTTTTTCCGGCAAAAAGCTCAAATAATCCTATTTAATCTTAATGTTTCATGTTATACTTTATCATAGTATAAACTGGGAGGTATTAATATGAAAAAAGTAATACTGTTTTTCAACGATCCTGATAACGAAAGTGCAATTTCATTCATATACGATAACATCAAGGAAGTTTTTGAGGATTATATTGACTTATCCATCTTCTTCCTGTCAGAAATTCACTCTGACACCATGCTGGATGCTGATGCCTTTCTGGTATCTCCTAATGATGCTATGCAGAACATTAAGAATCACGTATCAGATTTTTCTAAGGCAATAAGAATAACACGAAGCCCTGATAAAGACAGTCTGAACACACTGTCTTCAATTCCGGCAGGTACTACTGTTCTGGTAGTAAATGACAGCTACGAAACCGCTTTTGCCACTACCCAGTCCTTTTACGAAGTAGGAATAGGACACATCAATCTGGTACCTTATGATGAAACACTTTTGCAGACAGGTCTGTATGATCACATTGAGATCGCTATTACCCCTTCCGAATCTCATTTGGTTCCAAAACATATAAAAAAGATAATCGATATCGGCTATAGAAAAGTAAGCTTTGAAACAATGTTTAAGCTTATGAAAATACTTAAACTGGACGTTCCTGCAGTTAACCGCAACCTGTTCCGTCACGTTTATTCTGTAGTTGAACCTAACGCCGAGTTTAACACCAACTATATTAACGGGTACCTGAAGAGTGAGATGATCAACCGCATCATCGATACTGTAAAAATGGGCATTATTCTTGTCAGCAAACACTATGATGTGATATTTGTAAATGATAAAGTCTTAAACATTTTTAACACAACAGATACAGATAGCTTGAAACTGACTGATTATATCCCGGCAGAAATTCTGTCATCAAACGATATAAATCACGAAAAAATTGAAATATCGGGAGAATGGTACAAATATGACAAATATGATCTTACCCTTCTCAACGAAACTGCAGGATATTATATTACTTTGCAGAATATGGCTGAATTCAGCGCATCGGATAAGTACCTTCGAGAAAAGGGATTTGTTGCAAAGCACAACTTCAAGGATATAGTTCATAAATCAAAAGAGATGGATGACGTCATCCGCAGAGCACGTCAGATTGCCCTTACCGATCACACCGTCCTTATCAGAGGCGAAAGCGGTACAGGTAAAGAACTTATCGCTCAATCGATACATAACGCTTCCCATCGAAGCAAATATCCTTTCGTTGCCATTAACTGCGCTGCACTTCCTGAATCACTGCTTGAAAGTGAGCTTTTCGGCTATGAAAAAGGCGCTTTTACAGGTGCACATTCAAAGGGAAAAGTAGGACTCTTCGAGGAAGCAAACCACGGAACAATATTCCTAGATGAAATAGGTTCCATCTCCCATAACCTTCAGTCCAGACTTCTTCGTACAATTCAGGAACGACAGATTATGCGTGTGGGAAGCGATAGAATCATTGATATTGATATTCGTCTCATTACGGCTACAAACAGAGACTTAGAGGCTGCTATTCAGAGCGGTGACTTCCGTGCAGACCTTTTCTTCAGACTCAATGTGCTACCTATTGAAATACCGCCGCTGCGCAAGAGAAAAGAGGATCTATCCGATCTTTTCAACCATTTTCTAGGCAAAGATGCAAAAAATGTCACAGAGGAAGAACGCCAATGCCTGTTGGAATACGACTGGCCCGGAAATGTCCGCGAGGTAGAAAATGCAGCAATATACTACAAGACATTGTCACAGCTGCCTCCACACATTGTCAGCAAGCAATATGATGGAGTAACCGGAAGACGAGCTTGTACCCTAGAAAAAGTTATCCTACAGATAATATCATCAAATACTTCTGTCTCTCATGGCATAGGAAGGACATCTCTTCTGCAGCAGCTGAATCAAAAAGGCATTTCACTAAGTGACGTTAAACTGCGTTCTCTACTCAGCGATTTAGAGAAAAGCGGATATATAATTATCGGAAAAGGACGATATGGAACCCGAATTACAGAGGAAGGATCCGCAAGAATAAAAGAATTGAGAGGTTAGCATATGATTTACCCTAAAAAAATAAATGCAGGCGCTGTAATAGGTCTGGTCAGCCCAAGCTCTGCAATATCCCAAGAAAGACTTGACTCTTGTAAAAAAGCACTGAAAAGCATGGGTTTTTCAATAAAGCTGTCTGACAACATTTGTGCTGATAAGGGCGGCTATATGGCAGGAGATGAAAAAGAAAGAGCTCGCTGGATTAACGAAATGTTTGCAGATCCCGAGATAGATGCAATATTCTGCGTAAGAGGCGGTGACGGTGGAAACAGGGTAATTCCTTACCTTGATTTAGATATCATCCGGGCAAATCCAAAAATATTTGTCGGCTACAGCGATATAACAAGCTTTCACCTGCTGTTCAACCAGGAATGCGACCTCATCACATTTCATGGTCCGATGGCCTCATCAAACCTTGTGGATCACTGCGATTCCGAGACAAAGCTCGCACTTTTTTCATGCTTGAACGCAGATGAACACTATAGTTATGTTCCTCCTATGGGTTTCCCTATCAGAACTCTAAGAGAAGGCATTGCTGAAGGCCGCCTTACAGGGGGAAATCTTACAGTAGTATGCGCATCAATCGGAACACCTTATCAGATAGATACGAAAGACAAAATACTGTTTTTAGAGGATTTGCAGGCTCATATCGGCAATCTGGACAGACATGTTTTTCAGCTAAAAAACTCAGGTCTTCTGAATCAGGTAAAAGGCATCATCGTAGGTCAGTTTACCGACTGCAGAAACGACTTGGAAGACTATGATATAAATCAGGTTATTCTCGATGCAACAGAAGACCTTAACATCCCAATAGTAAGCAACATTCAATCAGGCCACGGCTTCCCTATGATTACACTTCCAATGGGCGCTATGTGCACAATGAATACAGAAAGCAATACATTACTCTTCAATACAAAATAATTCATAATCCCAAAAGACAGGAGCCATATCGTTACGATATGGCTCCTGTCTTTTGTGTATAAGTAATTTTTTAGAAATTAGAGAACCTCTGATAAAGCATACACTTTCTTGCCTCTGATGCCTGTTACCGTATGGGCATGGTCAAGAGAGCTGTATACCGATTCCTCAACAGCTTCAGCTGTAGCCTGGAACACCTTGTCTATTACTCTGTCATTTATCATCTTAATATCTACCACGGAAGAATCTCCATAATGAGGCATTCTGTTAGCTGTTGTAAATGCAATGGCGATATCTCCACTTCCGTTTCCCAAATATGAACCTACTCTTGCAAGTCCCACAGTTGCTCTCTTTGCAACTCTGCGAAGCTGTCTTTCACTCAAAGGAATGTCTGTCGCCACAAGGATTATTACAGATCCTTTTTCAACACCGTCTTCCTTCCTTTCAGTAATGCTGCTGACATCTACCGGCTTTCCATCAATTCTCAGCAATCCAGGGAAACCAAAGTTCGATAAAACCATGGCACCAACTGTATAGTCAATATCATCAATATTAACGATTCTTGAAGCAGATCCGATTCCGCCCTTAAGGCCCATGCAAATCATTCCCGAACCTGCACCCACATCACCTTCATCAAAGATTACATCTGCATTTTCCAACGCCTGATATACATGTTCCTGCTTCACATGCTGCCCTCTAATATCGTTAATTTCTCCATCGTTGCACTCTGTAACAACACAATTTACAGTTCCTGTGCTTACTCCGATGTCCTCATTATCCTTAAGCATATACCTGATTAAAGCATCAACAGCAGCGCCAACGCTCAATGTGTTAGTCATCAGGATAGGAGTTTCTATAGTTCCCAGTTCATCAATCTGAACAAGACCTGCCGATTTGCCAAATCCGTTTATTACAGATGTAGCAGCAAGCACCTTGTCCTTAAATAGATTACCTTCATGAGGAAAAATAGCAGTAACCCCTGTATGTATATCTCTTTCAGCATCCTTTAATGTACAATGTCCAACCTTAACGCCCGGAACATCAGTGATGAGGTTATTTTCTCCCCTTTTGAAAACTGATGTCATTTTAATTTTACTATCTTTAGAAAGTCCCATAAATAACCTCCATCTCTTGACTTTGTGCATCATCGCGTACTATCATTTTTAGATGCAATATCCGTGCCAAGGTTGTTTCTCCTTTGCGTTAGTTGCCGGGATACCCTCTATATGACATCATTATCAGAATAAAATTGGCAGGATTTTTGCATTAACTTAGATTATAATAATATTAAAAATAACAAGGAAAAAGGTGGCAAAATGAAAATAAACAACACATTCGAATATTTATCCATCGGACTTCCGGAAGATATTCAAAGAAGAAAGATATACGGCGATTTTGAAGGTGCCCTTCGTCTTATTGATTTAAGGCTTGAAAACCAAGGGACTTCATATCCGCTGCGCCAGTGTCTTACTGTTCAAAAGGAAATAATCAGAAGACTCCCAAATGATTATCCATACACAAAGGAAGAAGCACTTGAAATAATCAAAACTAAAGTCCCTGATTTTACAATGGACGAATTTGATGTTTTGATTGATACAAATCAAGTAAACTGGATTTATATTTGCGGGAAAATGCACATATTCGCAGGCTTTTTCTCCACACTATGCAAGACTAATCATGATTTTGCAAAACGTGCAGGCATCAGCCTATCCGGTTCAGAAAGCGATTTAACAGAGCCAAAGCATTCTTCCAACATGCGTTCCAAGCTTAAAACAGACGGAAGCTTTTCCAACAGAATACGCATGAAAGCCTGGATAAAGCTAAAAGACGAACATTTTAAACCGGGAATGAATGTAAAGGTTCACCTCCCAATTCCTGCTGACTGTGACGAACAGAGTGATATCGTCATAGAAGAAATCTATCCTGCCAACGGACATATTGCTCCTTCTGATGCACCCCAGCGTACAGTGTGCTGGCAGGAAACAATGAAGGAAAACCACATTTTTTCAGTGGAATACTCATATACATACACTGCATCATTCCATGATACAAAGGTTGAAGCGGATGTTATCGCTGCCTCTGCACAGCCTGATTTCGATATTGAAGAGAAACAGCCTCATATTGCCTTTACACCATATATAAAGGCACTTGCGGAATCTTTGACAGAGGGCGTTACCAATCCAATGGAAAAGGCCAGAATCTTCTACGATTTCATAACTCTAAATATGAGATACACCTTCATGCCTCAGTATTTCGTTCTTGAAAGCATTGCAGAAATGTGTGCAAGGAACTATACAGGTGACTGCGGTGTTTTTGCCCTTTTATTCATAACCCTTTGCAGATGCGTTGGCATTCCTGCTCGCTGGCAGAGCGGACTGGTTGCAGAGCCTGACTTTGTCGGAGCTCATGACTGGGCAAGATTCTATGTAGCTCCATACGGATGGTTCTTTGCAGACCCGTCTTACGGTTTGTCTGCTGCCAGATCAGGAAATGAAGAAAGAAGAATGTTCTACTTTGGCAACATAGACTCATTTAGAATGATTGCAAACAATGAATTTCAAGCGCCTTTCACAATCGATAAGGATCATTGGCGTGCAGATCCATATGATAACCAATATGGTGAATTTGAATCCGACGAAAGAGGTTTTGATTCCTGTGACTTGAGCTATGACTGCGAAATGATTAAATACGAGGTTCTATAAATGAAAAAGATAATTGATTTACATTGCGATACACTTACTGCAACAGCAGAAGATGGTTCTCCTTTAAAAAACCCTCTCTACAACAAAAAATGCGATATGGACTTTTCTAAAGTTCCAAAAGGCGTAAAATGGGCACAGATGCATGCTATCTTTATGCCCGACAGATTACGCGGAAATGAGGCCATTGACTTTTATAATGAAATTAAAAAAAGCTACTTTGC
>JAQXRN010000169.1 GCA_029218545.1 Bacillota bacterium
CATAAGTCATCATAAATATATTATCATCTATATATTCCCTTATTCTTTTGATACGACCACCAGTCATTGTATCTATACCCGTGTCAACAATTGTTATCTTCCACGGCTCTGTTTTTTTTCGATGAACAATTACTTCATTTCCTTGTGAATAGTCAAACGTAATATCAGATGTATGATAAAAATAATCGGCAAACCACTGTTTAATCATTTCTTGCTTATAGCCCGCACATATGACGAATTCATTGAAACCATAGTATGAATAACATTTCATTATATGCCAAATAATAGGCATTCCCCCAATTTCAATAAGTGGTTTCGGTCTATATTCTGATTCCTCTGTAATCCTCGTTCCACGTCCACCCGCCAACAGTACAACTTTCATCTTCTATAAATCCTTTCCCACTATATACTGACTAATCTGTTTTTCCACTACTTTCGCACATCCTCCGGACTTTAAATATTCATATGTCCAATCAACAATACTCTTTAATGCATCCTCCATATGCCATACAGGTTTCCAGCCAAAAGACTTCTTGAATAAGGAACAATCCAGCCTTAGCATGTTTGCTTCATGCGGACCGTCCTCCTGCCCACTTATCCATGTTCGCTGTTCTCTTGCAGTCTCATTCCACATTCTATAAAATGTATCAACAACTCTTCCCGTTTCCCAACAATCAAATTCGTCCGGACCTATATTATAGTTCCCAGAATACTTGATGTCTCCATATTGCTTTGATGCAATCAGAAGATATGCACACAACGCCTCCAGCACATGCTGATATGGTCTAGTAGAAAAAGGATTTCGAACAACCATCTTCTCATTATTCTGAATCGCACGTATACAATCTGGAATTATACGGTCTTTTGCGAAATCACCGCCTCCGATCACATTTCCCGCCCGCGCAGTAGAGACAGCAACCCCCATTTCTTTCAAAAAAGCTTTCGTATAGCTGTCAGTTACCAACTCCGAGCAAGATTTGCTATTTGAATACGGGTCGTATCCATTCAATTCCTCCGTTTCCCTATACCCCCAGCACCATTCCTTATTTTTATATACCTTGTCGGTGGTAACATTAACAACAGATTTTACAGTATCTGTATTGCGGACAGCCTCAAGAAGATTCACAGTTCCCATTACATTTGTCTCATAGGTTAGCCGAGGATGCTTGTAGGATTCCCGTACAATTGGCTGAGCAGCAAGATGAATCACAATTTCTGGCTTTTTCGCCTCGACGGTTCTTAAAATGCTTTCATAATCTCGAATATCCCCGATCCTCGAATCCATCTTTTGATTCAAATGAAGAAGTTTGAACAAAGCCGGATCCGTAGGACTTTCCAATGCATATCCAGTCACATCTGCTCCCTGCATTAAAAGTAATTGGCATAGCCAGGCTCCTTTAAAGCCGGTGTGACCTGTTACCAGTACTTTTTTTCCGTGAAAAAAGGCTAGCTCTTTCATGAATCGTTCTCCTTACAATACAGATGCAACCCTTCCTGCAACGAATATCTAGGCTCCCATCCTGGAATTACTTCTCCCCATCCGGTCGGATCCATAATCTCCCGATTTCGATAGGGTCGCTCTCCCCAATGTATCTGAATATCCTTCTTAGATACTTCCAAATAAGTAGTTATTATCTCTTTTAATGTGTATGGCTTGTCAGATCTTACTGCGTATTTTCTCATCTCACCATCAGATATATCTTCCACTATTTCAATTGCCCGTTCAAACGCACTGACAATATCATCAATATAGCAAAGATACATCTTCTGTTCACCACCGGACATTCCAATTTCTTCTCCTTGACCCATCCTTGCCACAATGTTCAAAATTTTATTGCGTTGGTCTAATGGACCATAAGAATCAAAAATGCTTAGCGTAATACATTTGGCTCTTTTCGCAGATACATAATAGGTTAGAATATCTTCCACCGCCTGCTTTGTAGCTGCGTAAAGATTTACCGGATTATAGTCTTCTCCGTCATAATTCTGCCAGCAAGAACCAGTGTTGATAAATTTTCGACACCCGGCTTGATAAGCAGCATCAAACAAAATCGTTGGAAACGAAATATTACTAGATAACATCTCCGAAATACTGTTTCTATTATGTTCGCTCAGGAAAAGTCCTGCTAAATGAATGACCAGTTCCGGTTGAATTCTGTTCATTTGCTCATACAAGCAATCATAATCATCCACACAAATCATGTTACATGGTAGTTTTTCAAGCAATGACACATCAGAAGTACTACGAATCGTACACCAGACTTCGTACTGTGCACATATTTTTTTTGCCAGATGATAACCAATAAAACCAGTTGCTCCGGTCAAAACTACGTTAGTCTTCATTTAACCGCTTCCTTTATTTTCTCAATCATATAGTCCAACATATCTTTAGACATTCCTGGATAAACACCAATCCAAAATGAATCTTGCATTATTCGGTCAGTGTTAACTAAATCATGCACAATTCGATATCCTTCTCCTGACTTTCTCATCTCATCAAAACAAGGATGCTTTGTTAGATTTCCCGCAAACAGCATTCTTGTTTGTATATTTTGATTTTCTAAGTGTTGAACAATCTTATTTCTTTCAATTTGTTCCTTACAGGTAATTATATAACCAAACCAACTTGTATTTGATTTTTCAGTCCTTTGCGGAAGAATAAGTTTATCCTTAAGCGACTGTAATCCTTTATGTAAATACTCAAAGTTCTCGCGTCTTTTTTCACAAAAAAAATCTATTTTTTCAAGTTGCGCACAG
>JAQXRN010000170.1 GCA_029218545.1 Bacillota bacterium
ATGACAAGACATGCAGGTTATGTTGAAAAGGTATTTACGCCTGTTGGTGAAACCTTCCTTCAGACGGGAAAAGATTTGAGCAGAGTTGAAAAAGTGATTATCACAGGGGGTTCACTTATTCATGCAGAGAAGGTTAAAGAGATTGCCTGCCAGGCACTATATGATTTGAAGGAGCCTATGTCCCTCAAACCACAGCATGCTGAAATATTGGTAGACAAGGAATATATTTTATCTGCAATGGGACTTTTAAGTAAATATGATGCGGAAACCGCATTAAAGATTATGAAGAAGGAGTTATATTCTTATGGAACTTCAAAATAAAAAGATGACAAATGATGAGTTTTACTCAATACAGAAGGAAATATTAACCCAGTGGCCAACAGGTGCTGATGTTGACTTTGACAAGGCGGTGGAATTCCATAAATCCCTGCCTGACCACAAGAACTTCGGTAAGAAGCTTATAAAGGCAAAAAAAGAAGGAAAAACTTTGGTTCAGCCTCGTGCAGGTGTTGCCCTTGTTAAGGATCACATTGATTTACTTACATATCTTCAGGATAAAGGCGGTGCAGACCTTCTTCCTACAACTGTAGACAGCTATACAAGGCAGAACAGATACAAAGAAGCTGAGGATGGTATTTTAGAATCTGCTCGTGAAAACAAGTCAATGCTTAACGGCCTTCCTGTAGTAAACCACGGTGTGGATTCATGCCGTCAGATTATTTCTGAATTAAACACACCTGTTCAGATTAGACACGGCACACCGGATGCCAGACTTCTGACTGAAATTTCATATGCAGGTGGATTTACAAGCTACGAAGGCGGCGGTATTTCTTACAACATTCCATATGCAAAGAATGTAAGCTTAGAAAAGACTATCAGAGACTGGCAGTACTGTGACAGACTGACAGGTATCTATGAAGAAGCCGGAATCAGCATTAACCGTGAACCTTATGGACCTTTAACAGGTACTCTTGTACCACCTTGTATTTCTCATGCAGTAGCTATTATCGAAAGCTTACTTGCAGCAGAACAGGGTGTTAAGAATATTACAGTGGGTTACGGACAGTGCGGTAACCTCGTTCAGGACGTTGCGGCTATCAGATCCTTAGGTTCTTTAACAGAAGAATATCTGAAGAGATACGGTTATGGCGATGTGGAAGTTACAACTGTTCTTCACCAGTGGATGGGCGGTTTCCCTCAGGATGAAGCTCAGGCATTCTCTGTAATTTCATGGGGCAGCGCAATTGCAGCTCTTTCCAAAGCTACAAAGGTTATCGTAAAGACTCCGCATGAAGCTATCGGTGTTCCAACTAAGGAAGCAAACGCTCAGGGGCTTCGCTGCACAAAACAGATTATCAACATGCTTTGCGACCAGCAGCTTTCCAACACAAGCCATGTAGTAAACGAAATGATGATTATTTCTGCTGAAACTCGCTGTATCGTAGATAAGTGCTTCGAATTAGGTAACGGCGACCTGGCAGTAGGCGTTGTAAGGGCATTCCAGGCAGGCGTACTTGACATTCCTTTCGCACCAAGCAAGCTAAACGCAGGTAAGCTTCTTCCATGCAGAGACAACGAAGGTGCTATCAGAATCTTAAATGCTGCAAACGTTCCTTTAACTAAGGAATTAATCGATTTCAACAGAGAAAAGATCGAAGAAAGAGCTCAGGCAGAAAAGAGAAATGCATCTTTCCAGATGACAATCGACGACGTTTATTCAATCAGTAAGGGCAAACTGGTTGGAAGACCTTGGAAATAGAAATAAATTTGAAACTAAACAACCAATAATTTTACAACCAATATTAAATAACCAATACTAATTTATATAAATTCAGGAGATAGAAAATGAAAGTATTAAAAGTAGTTTGTTCTAAGGGCAGAACAGGATTTTACTTTGATGACCAGAGAGCCATCAAGGGTGGTGCAAAGACAAATGGTTTTGCATACGTTGGCGAACCTGTAACAGAAGGTTTTTCATCTGTTAGACAGGCAGGAGAATCTATTTCAGTAATGTTTATCTTAGAAGACGGCCAGGTTGCATATGGTGATTGTGCTGCAGTACAGTACTCCGGAGCCGGCGGCCGTGACCCTTTGTTCCTTGCTGAAGATTTTATTCCTGTAATCGAAAAGGAAGTTGCACCTCTATTTGAAGGCAAAGAAATCTCCACATTTAGAGAAATGTGCGGCGCAGTTGAGGCAGTTGAAGTTGATGGAAAGAGATTACATACTGCAATCCGCTATGGTGTAACACAGGCTATCTTAGACGCAGTGGCCAAGTCAGAAAAGATGATGATGTGCGAAGTAATTGCAAAGGAATATGGCTTAGAACCTGAATATCGTGCAATTCCTATCTTCACTCAGTCCGGCGACAGCCGTTATGACAATGCAGATAAGATGATCATCAAGGGAGCAGATGTTCTTCCTCACGCTTTAATCAACAATGTTGAAACTAAGCTTGGTAAGAATGGTGAAATTCTTCTTGAATATGTAGAATGGCTTCGCGACAGAATCTTAGAGGTTCGTACAGATGAAGACTATAACCCTGTTCTTCATATCGATGTATACGGAACACTTGGTATGGCTTTTGGCGTAAATAACTACGAAAAGATGGCTGAATATATTGGAACTCTTGCTGAAGCAGCAAAGCCTTTTAAGTTAAGAATCGAAGGTCCTATGGATGCTGAAGAAAGAGAAGCGCAGATGTTAGCTCTTAAAGGCTTAACTGCAGAAATCGATAAGAGAGGCATCCAGTGCGAAATCGTTGCAGACGAATGGTGCAATACATTGGAAGATATCAAGTACTTCGCAGATAACAAGGCTGGTCACATGGTTCAGGTTAAGACTCCTGATTTAGGTGGTGTTAACAATATCGCTGAAGCTATCCTTTACTGCAAGGAAAAGGGAATCGGAGCATATCAGGGTGGTACATGCAACGAAACTGACCGCAGTGCACAGGTTTGTGTTAATATCGCAATGGCTGTTCAGCCAGACCAGATGCTTGCAAAACCGGGCATGGGCGTAGACGAAGGTTACATGATCGTATACAACGAAATGCAGAGAATTCTGGCATATCTAAATGCAAAAAATGCATAAGGAAGATTTAATAAAAAATATTGGAGACCTGGCTGTAAGGGCGTTGATTTATGAACTCAGCACTACCCCCAAGCCGGGTCTTGTTGACAAGGAGAACAATGGAGCTCACAGGGATATGGACTATGAAATGTTCAAAAAAAGTGCATATTCCCTGAGAGAATGTTTTCAGCAATGCGCTAAAGCAGGAATTGAACACCGGCAGGAGCCAATCGCCTTTAGGCTGAGAAGAATAGGTCTAGCCGGTGAGAAGAAAATGTTTGCCGCTACGGGAGGGGTCAATACTCATAAGGGACTTATATTTTCTCTTGGAATAATATGTGCAGCTTGTGGCATTTTGGGCGTGGACAGGGATATTAATGCCCCTTTGCTTCAGAAAACCTGTGCTAAGCTTTCAAGAGAGGTACTTGAAGTGGGCGCAGCCGTATTAAATACCCACGGCAACCAGGTATATGAAAAGACAGGCATATATGGGGCAAAGGGTGAGGCTTTATCAGGTTTTAATACAGCCTTTTCTGTGGGACTTCCTTCCCTTAGAGGTGCTTTGGCAGCCGGACTAAAAGGAAACGATGCGATGGTAGTCGCATTGCTTAACCTTATGGCAAACACAGATGATAGTAACGTAGTATATAGAGGCGGAACAGAAGGCCTTGAATATATAAAGAGCGAATCCAAAAGGATATTAAGAAAGCTCGATTCAGAATATAATTTGGAGCTTGTCAGGGACTTTGACAAAGAGTGTATCAGGAGGAATCTAAGTCCCGGGGGAAGCGCGGATTTGCTGGCGGTTTCAGCAATGCTCCATATGATTTTGGAGGAGGACCGGACATGGTAATTCAGAAAAAAGCGTGTGCAGGTACTTTAGAGTCAAGCGATATCTATGTAGAAGTTTCACCTCTGCCACAGGGCAGCGGCATCAAGCTTGATTTAAATTCAGTGGTGTATGCACAGTTTGGAAAAGAAATCGAAAAAGTAATAATGGAAACTCTTGCAGAGCTTGGCGTAGAAGATGCCGAAGTGGTAGCAAGTGACAGAGGGGCAGTTGACTGCACTATCAAAGCAAGAGTAGAAACTGCGGTTTGCCGCGGAAGAGGGGAGGAATAGCTATGCGTAGAAGTATGTTATTCTTACCGGGTAACAGCCCAAACATTCTGCTTAATGCAGATTTTTTAGGCTCCGACAGTATCATCCTTGATCTTGAGGATGCTGTAGCGCCTACAGAAAAGGACTCTGCGAGAATTCTCGTAAGAAATGCTATCAAGAGCCGTGAATATACAAGAGAAGTAATAGTAAGAATTAATCCCGTGGACAGCCCATACTGGAAAGAAGACTTACAGGCAATAGTTCCTGTTAAGCCTGACATGATTATGCCTACAAAGGTAAGCTGCAGCGGTGATGTAAAGATTATTGCTGAACACATAGAAATGCTGGAAAAGGAATGCCAAATGGAAGCTGGAAGCATTTCCATTATTCCACTTATTGAAACTGCCCTCGGCGTAGAAAATGCTTATGAAATCGCCAGTGCAGATGAAAGAGTTAAAGCAATTTTCCTTGGCGGAGAAGATTTAACTGCTGACTTAAGATGCAAGCGTACAAAGGAAGGTCAGGAAATCTTCTATGCAAGAAGCCGCATGGTAATGGCAGCAAGAGCAGCCGGCGTGGATGTATATGACACTCCTTGGACAGATGTTGAAGATTATGACGGTCTTGTTAAGGATGCAAGCTTTGCAAAGAGCCTTGGATTCTCAGGCAAGGCATCCATATCTCCAAGACATATTCCATTTATAAACGAAGTTTTCAGCCCTACAGAAGAAGAAATTCAGTATGCAAAGGATGTCTTTGAAACCATTGAAAAGGCAAAGGCAGAAGGAAAGGGCGTAGTTTCTCTTCGCGGAAAGATGATAGATGCGCCAATCGTTGCCAGAGCTCGTCAGGTGCTTGAGGCAGCAGAAGCAATGAAGGGAGGCAGATAATATGAGCAAGCTGGTAGGAAGTATAAAGGAAGCGATAAAGCTTGCAGGCCTTAAGGACGGAATGACCATTTCTTTCCATCATCACTTAAGAAATGGTGATATGGTAGCAGTTATGGTTCTCGATGTTATCTCTGAACTTGGAATTAAGGATCTAAATGTAAACATCAGCTCAATTTTTGATACACATGAGCCTTTCATTGAATACATCAGAGACGGCGTTGTAACAGGAATTGAAACAGACTACATGGGCGGAGTAGTTGGTCGTGCCGTAAGCGAAGGCATAATGAATAAGCCTGTAATCTTCAGAACTCACGGAGGCCGTCCAAGCGACATAATTAATGGTGTTTCTCCTATAGATGTGGCATTTATTGCGGCGCCAACCTCTGACTGCATGGGTAACTGCACAGGAAAATACGGCAAATCTGCATGCGGTTCTTTGGGATATGCATTTGCAGACGCAATGTATGCAAAGAAATCTGTCGTAATTACAGACAACCTTGTGGACTATCCGCTGGTAGACTATTCAATTGCAGAAAACTATATCGATTATGTAGTGAATGTAGATAAGATCGGTGAACCTTCGGGCATCGTATCCGGCACAACAAAGATTACTAAGGATCCTGTGGGTCTTGTAATTGCAGACTATGCTGCAAGAGCCATCGAAGCATCCGGCCTTTTAAAGGATGGATTCTCTTTCCAGACAGGTGCAGGTGGTGCATCTTTGGCGGCAGCAAAATACCTGAAGGACATTATGCTTAAAAAGAATATAAAGGGAAGTTATGGACTTGGAGGCATTACAAGCTACATGGTGGATATGCTCAAAGAAGGCTGCTTCAAGGCTTTATATGACGTTCAGTGCTTTGACCTGGGTGCCGTTGAATCCATCAGAACAAACCCTAACCACATGGAAGTTACAGCGGCGCATTATGCCAGCCCAACTGCAAAGAGCAGCGCAGTTGACAGCCTTGATGTGGTAATTCTTGGGGCAACAGAAATAGATACAGATTTTAATGTTAACGTGCATACAGATTCAAACGGTTACATTATGGGTGGAAGTGGCGGTCATAGCGACACAGCGGCAGGAGCTAAAATGTCCATGATCGTTGCACCTCTATCCAGAGCAAGACTTCCAATCGTTGTTGACAAGGTGCTATGCAAATCGACACCGGGTAATACAGTTGACGTGTTGGTAACACAAAGAGGTATTGCAGTTAATCCTCTTCGTCAGGATCTTGCAGATGCTTTCCGCGGAGCAGGACTTCCTGTTGTGGACATCTTCGATCTTAGAGACATGGCAGAAAAGCTTAACGGCAAGCCAAACAAGCCTGTTCTTGGAGATAAAGAGGTTGCCAAGGTTCTTTACAGAGACGGACAGCTTCTTGACACAATCTACAATGTTCCTGTAAAATAAAATAAGAAAATCGATGGACCCGCTATTTAAACAGCGGGTCTTCTAATAGGTGAGAAAATGTTTTACACAGAAGAAATAAGAATAGAAGAGGCAAGTGACTTATTGTCTAAATGCGATTTGTCGGTGCCGGTAGGAGTAGACTACACTGCAGGCGTATTCGATGAGAATAAAAAGCTTGTGGCCACAGGAAGCCTTAAAGGAGATATGATTCAGGGAATAGCCGTGGATCCCGATTACCAGGGAGAAGACTTGACGGGAAAGGTGTTCACACATCTGGTGCAGGTGTCTGACTGCAGTTCGCTGTATCTGTTCACAAAGCCCGGCAATGTAAGGCAGTTTGAAGGGCTGGGCATGCGCCATGTGGCAACGGCCAGACCTTATGCATCGCTGCTTGAATGGGGAGCAGAAGGCTTAAAAACATATCAGCAGCAGATTGCACAAATATCGGCTAATGACGATATGGCTTCCGGCACTGAAAATTGCATGATTTCTGCATTGGTGATGAACTGTAATCCTTTTACCAATGGTCACCGTTATCTGGTAGAAAAGGCATCTCGTGAGTCAGACAGGGTATTTGTCTTTGTGGTGGAAGAAAATGCCTCGTTATTCTCTTTTGATGACAGGCTTGAAATGGTTAAAAGGGGAGCTGCCGACCTGGAAAATGTGACAGTAATACCCGGAGGAAGGTATATTATATCCAATATGACTTTCCCGAGCTATTTCACTAAACAAGAAAATGTTGCCAATGCTCATGCTGCAATAGATGCTGAAATCTTTGCATCCTCCATAGCTCCCGTGTTAAATGTAAATAGACGATATGTGGGTACGGAGCCTTTTTCTCCTGTTACTTGCATATACAATGAGGAACTGAAAAAGAGGCTTCCTAAGAAAAATATTGAAGTTGTTGAAGTTCCGAGAATTGAGATTGAAGGAGCGGCTGTAAGTGCGTCAAGGGTAAGGCATCTTGTTCATATGCTCCTATCAAAGGATGAAAGTGAAATGTCAGTTGACGAAATCTGCATGTTGCTTTCTGATTTGTTACCTTTTACAACTCTGGAATACATCATGTCGCCTCAAATGGAAGCGAAGCTTTGCAGAGCCCTCAATTACGGAGAAGAAAGATGGAAGTAACTTTAATGGAACTGCTGGATTCGAGAGAAGCCAGAGTGCAGCATCAGAAAGAATTGCTTGAGGCTTATTGCAAGACTGAAGCAGACGGGACCGCTTCAGGGTGCGATAATGAATCGATCCTTATATCGATTACTCTTAACATACCGGGACCTGTAAAGGATAGGCCGCCCTATAGAAAGCTTATGGATTTTGCTGTTTCCTCTTTGGAGGAAGTCTGCGGGGAGGTGCTTTACAAGGAAGTAAGATGCCTTAAGACGGGCGCAGAAGGTTATGTGGTTATTGGTGGAATGGCTGCTGATGAGGTAAAGGGCAGGGCGATAGCTATTGAAGATGAAAGTGAAGCAGGCAGATTGCTGGACATTGATGTACTGACAATGAAAGGTGGAATCAGCAGGGCGAATCTTGGTTTTGGTCCGAGAAAGTGCTTGCTGTGCCATAAGCCTGCAAAGGAATGTGCGAGAAGCCAAAGGCACAGCATGGAGGAACTGCTGGCAGAGGTAGACAGGATAGCAGGG
>JAQXRN010000171.1 GCA_029218545.1 Bacillota bacterium
AAATACCTGTAATAAATAATCCCACAAGTAAAAAAATAAGGTAATTGAACAAACCTATTCTTATACTGGTGCTGGCAGCCTTGTCAGCTTCAACCTGATTCTGTGCACCAAGTCTTCTTGCAATTAGAGAGTTTATTCCAACTCCGCTACCTACTGCTAACGCAATAATCAACATCTGTACAGGGTTTACTATAGAAACAGCAGTTAATGCATCTTCACTTATTTTTGCAACGAAAATACTGTCAACTATATTATATAAAGCACTTATTGTCATGGAAAGTATTGCTGGCCAAGCCATATTCATAAGGAGCCTGCCAACAGGCATTGTGCCCATTTTATTTACATGAATATCTCTTTTTTCATCCATATAATTACCTCCTTTGTTTTTTACGAGGGAATATTATACATCATATTATTTACAAATTCAACATTTATGGTATTATAGAAAATAGGATTTTTTGATTATTAATTTGAAAGGATATATAATGGCAACCAGATTAGAAGAAATTAAAAGAAGAAGGATATTCGGGATTATTTCTCACCCCGATGCCGGTAAAACAACTTTAACAGAAAAACTGCTTTTGCACGGTGGTGCTATTCGTGAGGCAGGTACTGTTAAAGCTCGTAGAAACAGCAAATTTGCTACTTCCGACTGGATGGAAATTGAAAAACAGAGAGGTATCTCTGTTACCTCTTCAGTTATGCAGTTTGAATATGATGATAAAATCATTTCCATTATGGATACACCAGGTCATAATGACTTTGGTGAAGACACATACAGAATACTTACCTCTGTAGACAGTGCCGTAATGGTTATTGATGGTGCAAAAGGTATAGAAGCGCAGACAAAAAAGCTTTTTAAGGTTTGCAGCATGCGTGGAATTCCAATTTTTACTTTTATTAACAAACTTGACAGAGAAACAAAAGACCCCTTTGATTTAGTACAGGAATTGGAAGATGTATTAGGATTACCTTCAGTTCCTGTTACATGGCCAATCGGAAGTGGTCTAAACTTCGAAGGAATTTATGATATACAAAAAAATGAAGTACACCTTTACAAGCAGGGAAAAACAATAGTTCTAGGTGATGACGGTGTATTCGGTCCTGAATTAGAGGATCTTATTGCAGGATATAATCTTTCTACTTTGAGAGACGAAATCGAGTTAATTCAGGGAGCTGGAAATGAATTCGATTTGGATCTGATATCTAAAGGTAAACTCTCCCCTGTTTTCTTTGGCTCGGCTTTAGCTGACTTTGGTACAATACCTTTCCTTCATCATTTTCTTGAAATTTCTCCTGCTCCAGGAGCAAGAAAGACCACAACAGGAGAAGTAAAACCTGAAGATGACTTCTTCAGCGGATTCATTTTCAAAATACAAGCTAACATGAATCCTGCACATAGAGATAGACTTGCCTTCTTCCGTATATGCTCAGGAACTTTCAAAAGAGGTATGAGTGTAACACTTTCCAGAACCGGAAAAGAAATGAAACTTGCGCAGTCTACAATGATGATGGCAAACGAAAGAGAAAATATTGAAGAAGCCATTGCCGGAGATATTATCGGTATATATGATACAGGTAATTACCAGATAGGTGATACATTAACCACAACAAAGGAAGAACTTTTCTTCGAGCCATTACCTACTTTCCCACCTGAACTGTTTGCAATGGTTTTCCCTAAGAATTCTATGAAAGCTAAGCAGTTCCAAAAAGGTGTTGACCAGCTAGCGCAAGAAGGTGCTATTCAGGTTTACAAAAACCAGTATAATGAAGTTGTAATCGGTGCTGTTGGTCAGCTTCAGTTTGAAGTTTTTGAATACAGATTAAAAAATGAATACAATGCAGAAATCCGTATGGACAGAATTGATTTCAGTGTAGCAAGATGGGTAGATATGGACCCTGAAGATGCATCAGGAATTGAAAAATTAAAAGATAAAATGGATTCAAGAACAATGCTTGTGTTTGACCACTTCCAGCGTCCAATAGTTTTATTCCCAAATCAGTTCACCTTAAATTATTTCCAGGATAAACATCCAGATATAAAACTTGTAGAAGCATTGGATGTAAAACAGTACTAATCGAAATGAAAAATAACAAAGGTCTTCTTAGAAAATAATCTAGGAAGACCTATTTTTTATGTTAAAAAAAAGAGTTACCAAGTAACTCAAAAAAATTTTAAAATGGGCCAGGCTATAAGCCGGGTTCTGTATTAAGCAATCATCTATCTCGACTTACCATTGCTGATAAGCTCTAGCGACCTACCTTTCGGGAGGCAGCGGGCAACTGCCTTGATTCCCACTTTGGTCTTGCTCCGGGTGGGGTTTACACGGCCAGCATGTCTCCATACTGCCGGTGAGCTCTTACCTCACCATTTCAACCTTACCACAGCCTGACTGTTTCGGCGGAATGTTTCTGTTGCACTTTCCCTATAGTTACCTACGCCAGACGTTATCTGGCACCCTGCCCTATGGAGCCCGGACTTTCCTCATACATGTCATGCATGCACGCGACTGCCTGCCTGACCCATTTTTAATTAAAATAATGAAATCATAAATGGAATAGTATATGTAACTACTAAAACCACAATTAGAGATATTACCACAATCTTAGCAATTAATCCATTCTTTTTTTTCAAAATAATCTCCCCCTTATAATACAGGTGAAAAAGGATTTATATTCACCTTTGATTTAATAATGTCAATGTCAGTATTTTTGCTTAGATAGTCTGACATATTGTCTACAAATATTATTTCACTTCCATAATGGCCAATATCCAGAACATTAATCCCCATTTCTTTGGCAATTTGAGCATTATGGTATTTTAAATCACCGGTAATAAAAAGCTCACAATTATCTTTTATGGCACAATGAATAAAATCGGACCCAGATCCTGTACAAAGACCAACTTTTTTCAATTGCTGATTAAGATTGCCTGTAAAATTCATAAGAGTCTTCTCAATCTTTAACCATCTACTGATTTGTTCAATGTATTCGCCAATAGTGCACTGACCATCTATAAATCCGCTTCGACAGAACCCACTTTCATCACCTTCCATCATGTCAATATCGTCAAGATGAAGAAGCTGTGCTAAATAATCGTTGTTGCCGCCTTGGCATTTATCAAAAGATGTATGTGTTGAATAGACAGATATTTCATTTTGTATGAGTTTAATAATGTAGTTTCCCGTAATATCATTACAGTCAATTTTTTTAATGGGACTAAATATCATGGGATGATGGGTCACAATCACATCTGCTCCTAAGCTTACAGCTTCATCAACTACAGAGTTAGTTACTTCCATAGCTACTAGAACTTTATATACATCCTTATCTGATATTTTAATCTGAAATCCTGTGTTATCCCAGGGCTCTTGTAAAATTAAAGGAGCCCAATTTTCTATGATATTCTTTAAGTTATTTATTTTCACAGCTTTTTAGCATCCTTTCGAGATAATATATTCTATATTCCTGCCTTCTGATATCATCAAAGGTAGTCTTTTTACCGCTGTTCATGGATTCAAGGATTTTCTTTTCTGACTGAAGATTTCTACTAAGGTATTCAACAGTTAGAGGACCCTTAAAATCAAGAAGATTATGAGGAAACTGATATTCTATTGAATCAGGGCCGTTATTCATAGGAATTGCAATTTCTTTTGGTATTGCCGTAATAATTTCACATATAAACTTTCCTTCTCTTACAAGCTGCTCGTTAACAACGCAAAATCCATTATTTCTTAACCAATGTCTTAAAAATCCCGGATTATTTCTTGGCTGAAGGACATATTTTTTGAAACTCCTTGCTTTTTTTATGTCAAAGCCTAGTATTTCCGTCATTAGTATTCCGCCCATTCCGGCAATAGTAACAACATCAACTTCTCCATCATCCAAAACCTGTATGCCGTTGCCCAGTCTTAGGTCGAAAATCTTATCAGGGTAAAGCGCATTGCAGTTTTGCTGTGCTTTATTTAGAGAGCCCCGGCTTACATCTGCCATAATAACCTTTGGTGATATTCCCTGCTCCCATAAATAAATCGGCAAGAAACCGTGGTCAGTTCCTATATCTGCCACGGTTTCTCCATTATTTACTTCATTTGCAATTAATAGTAATCTATCGGATAATTTTATCATTTTTATTCCAGATAATCCTTTAATTTTTTACTTCTTGAAGGATGACGAAGTTTTCTAAGCGATTTAGCTTCAATCTGTCTAATTCTTTCTCTTGTAACATCGAACTCCTTGCCAACTTCCTCAAGGGTTCTAGCTCTTCCATCTTCTAGACCGAATCTTAACTTTAGAACTTTCTGTTCTCTTTCAGTTAAGGTATCAAGAACTTCTACTAGCTGTTCCTTAAGCATTGAGAAGGCTGCGGCTTCTGCAGGTGCAGGAACATCTTCATCAGGAATGAAATCACCAAGATGGCTGTCTTCCTCCTCACCTATAGGTGTTTCTAAAGAAACAGGTTCCTGAGCAATCTTTTGAATTTCTCTTACCTTTTCAACTGAAATACCCATCTCCGTAGCTATTTCTTCAGGGCTTGGCTCCCTTCCATAAGTCTGAAGCAATTGTCTTGAAACTCGAATAAGTTTATTAATAGTTTCAACCATATGAACAGGAATTCTAATCGTTCTAGCCTGATCAGCAATTGAACGAGTAATAGCCTGTCTAATCCACCATGTTGCATATGTGGAGAATTTGTAACCTTTTGTGTAGTCAAACTTATCTACTGCCTTAATAAGACCCAGGTTTCCCTCCTGAATAAGATCCAAAAATAACATTCCACGACCAACATATCTTTTAGCAATACTTACTACAAGTCTTAAGTTTGCTTCACACAGGCGTTTCTTTGCAGACTCATCACCTGCTTCCATTCTCTTTGCAAGTTCTATCTCTTCTTCAGCACTGAGCAATGGAACTTTACCTATTTCTTTCAGATACATTCTAACAGGATCGTCAACGGCAATTGTTTTAGGAATTGCCTCGTCCATATCCATTTCACTTGCTTCTTCTACAATAAGTTCTGCATCATCCACAACCTCTGGGTTTTCAGCAAGAATAACATCAAAATCATCAGGTTCATGCTCTGAAACGATTTCAATCCCCTTGGACATAAGCATCTCATAAATCTCATCCATTTGATTTTTGTCTAAATCAGAGGAATCAAGAACGTCTGCAATCATTGCGTAAGTCAATTGTTTCTTGCTCTTACCCTTTTCGTAAAGAATTGCAAAAGCTTCCTGCTTTTTATCTACAGGAGCTTGCTCTTTGTCTGTATTAAGGTTGCCGATCTTTTTTTCTTCACTCATTAATTTTTTCCCCCATGTAATTTCATTTCCGTTTGTATTTCCATTAATTTTACTGTTAATTCTTCTAAAAACGCTTTATTCTCTTTTTCATCTGCCAGAGAGAGCATATCGATAAGCCGTTTTTCTTCAGCTTCTAGCTGATTATACTTCCACTTATGTATGCACTGATAAAGAACATCCTGTTCATTACCTGAAATAATAATTTTACTTATGCTTTCTTCTAAACATTGACTTTCTATAGGTTCAAGCTTGTCAACAATCTGACTTAAATGGAAGTCACCCTCAAGCCCATAAAGTTCAAAACACATGTTAACTATTTTTTGGGACAGACGACTTTCGAAAATATCCATCCATGGCAAAATGTCCTCAGACAAAGATGGATTAATAAACATACACTTTAAACAAGTAGATTCCAATGGAGATAAAAGAATATTTTCTGTTTTATCTGAATTGGTATCACGAATATTGTTATTTTTTTCTTCAAAACTAGTATTGCCTAGGATTTCCATTTTTATTGCACCCTCTGAAATACCAGTATCTTTTGCAATTTTTTTAATATAGATATCTTTTTCAACAGGACTCAGATCATGCAAAATGGAGTTAATGCGCTTCATGTAGTCAAGCTTGCCTTCCTCTGAAGAAAGGTTTAATCCTCTTTTGGCAGCCTCCAATTTATAATCGGTGTAAGGCAATGAGTTTGAAACAAGTTTCAAAAATTCCTCTCTGCCGTTTTTTTTAATAAATTCATCAGGATCCTTGCCGTCAGTAACATGAAGTACCTTGACCTTGCAGTTTTCTTTCCTCAACACATCGATACCACGAAGGGCAGCCTTTTGCCCTGCAATATCAGCATCATATGACAAAACCACATTTTTTGTATACCGGTTAATAAGCTTTGCCTGATTTTCTGTCAAAGCAGTTCCTAGAGATGCGGAGACATTTCTAACACCATTCTGATATAGTGAAATAACATCCATATATCCCTCAACAATAATTGCAAAGCCTTCTTTACCAATATCCTGTCTTGTAATATTAAGGGCGTATAAGTTGTTCTTCTTTTGAAAAACCTTATTTTCGGGCGAGTTCAAATACTTGGGCATTACTTCTGAAGTAAGTGCTCTACCACCGAAACCTATTACCTTCCCTGCAGTATTAATTATCGGAAAAATAACACGGTTTCTGAATTTATCATAATATTTTCCATTCTTCTCAGAAAGTAATCCAAGTTCAACAAGGATTTGTTCATCTGTTCCTTTTGTCTTAAAATGATTATATAGTGCATCCCAGCTGTCAGGCGCATAGCCAAGACCGAACTTTTTTATTGTGCGGTCTTCAATGCCTCTTTTCTGAAAATAACTGTAACCCGGGTTCTTGACTTCTGTAAGGTTTTTATAAAAAAATCTGGCTGCTTCCCTGTTTATTTCATAGTATTTTTCTCTATCATCGGAATAAGTATTCCTTTTAATGGAGATACCATACTCGTTTGCCAGTTTTTCAACAGCCTCATTGAAATCAAGATTATAATATCGTTTTACAAAAGAAACGACATCTCCTGAAGCGCCACATCCACCGAAGCATGTAAAAATCTGCTTCTGGGGAGAAACAATAAAAGAAGGCGTCTTCTCGTTGTGAAAAGGACATAAACCCTTATAATTGGATCCTGCCCGCTTAAGCTGCACAGAACGACCGATGACGTCTACAATATCAATCTGACTCTTTAATTCTTCTACTGCATCTTTGCTAAAAGAAAAACTCATTTCTCGCTCCAAAAAATATCTTTATATATTCTTATACGCAATAAATGAGTTATTTCCTTTTTTATTAATTATTTTATATAAACTTTTTTATTTCCATCCCTTAGGAACAAATAAATCTGTATAGTTGCTTAATGCATATCGATCTGTCATGCCGGCAACAAAATCCTTAACAGCCTCATTTATTCCATCTCTTGCTGCTATTTCCTGCATGTCGGATGGGAGTTTCTCAGGGTGTTCTAAATAATATTCATATAATGATTTTATAACTACTCCTACTTTAGCCAGATCTTCTTCTTTCTTTACCCTTCCGCTTTTATAAACGTGAGCAAACATGAATTTTCTCAGTTTTAACAATTCATGTTTAAAGTCTTCACTCTGGAATATTTCATTCTTTCCATCGCTGTTATTAACAACATCAAGCACCATATTATTAATTCTTTCCCTATGGCTGTGACCAAAAAGTTCCAGACTGGATTTTGGAATATCATCAATAGAAATGACACCGCTTCTTAGCGCATCATCAATATCATGGTTAATATAGGCAATTCTATCGCTAAGCTTGACAATCTGACCTTCCAACGTAAAAGGTTTAACAGGTCCTGTATGATTGACTATTCCGTCTCTTACTTCCAAAGTAAGATTCATGCCTCTTCTTGAGGCTGTAGATTCAAGCACATCAGCTACACGAAGACTTTGTACATTATGTTCAAATCCTCCAGGGTGAATGCTGTTTAATACATCTTCACCATTATGTCCAAAAGGAGTATGACCCAGATCGTGACCTAATGCAATTGCTTCGGCAAGATCTTCGTTCAGATTCAATGCTCTGGCTATAGTCCTAGCAATCTGGGATACTTCAATTGTATGTGTAAGTCTGGTTCTAAAATGATCTCCTTCAGGGGCAAGAAACACCTGAGTTTTGTGCATCAGTCTTCTAAAAGCTTTAGAGTGAATTATTCTATCACGGTCTCGCTGGAACTCAGTTCTTGTATCGCAAGATTCCTCTTCAAAAAGTCTTCCTCTTGATTGACAGCTTTTTGCTGCAAGAGGTGAAAGAATCTCAATTTCTCTCTTTTCTAAAAGTTCTCTTGTCATCATATTGAAATCACCATCCTTATTTTATGCCGGTATGACCAAATCCTCCAGCACCTCTATCTGTCTCATCTATCTTGTCAGTTAAAGTAAAATTTGCAACGCAATATGTGGAAAAAACGACTTGTGCTATTCTATCACCGTTATTTATTGTAAAAGGTTCATCACTAAAATTTATTAGAGGAACGTTCCATTCTCCTCTGTAATCACTATCTACTGTTCCTACTCCATTTACAAGACCTATTCCATGCTTTATAGCAAGTCCGGATCTGGCCCTTATCTGTGCCTCAACACCTTCGGGAATTTCCACAAAAAGACCTGTCGGAACGAGACATCTTTGACCTGGCATAAGTATTATAGGTTCATTAATGCATGCTCTGATATCTGCCCCTGCAGAACCTGCCGTCTGATAAGCAGGAATCTGACCGCTTTTACTTACTATTTTAATGTTAATGTTTCCTGACTTCATACCGATCTCCTAGCTGTTTATAATTTTCTTAAGGTTGAATTTTCTGTCTGTTACGCATGAAGCGCAGTAATTTGCCGGATTGCAAAGAATTGGCTTGATTTCGTCTATGCTTTCCTTTGAAACATTATCTATACCTTCTATAACTTCATCTGCTGTGAAAACCTTATTCAGAAGCAGCAAATTTTTGCCTATTGCAAACATGCGGCTTGCAACATTTTCTTGTCCGAAAATATAATTAGCCTTTAACTGTTCTTTTGACATATATAATTCTTCGTCGGTAACACCCTTTCTGTCTAGAACATCTAACTCTTCTTTTATACCTTCGATTGCTTCCTCAATTTTGTCATGGCTTATTCCTGCATATATATTAAAGCAACCATCAGTACTGTATGAACTGTTCATGGAATATACGCTGTATGCCAGGCCCTTTTCTTCCCTGATATTCTGGAAGAAACGAGAGCTCATACTTCCGCCCATGATATTATTTAATACGGAAAAAGTATAATATCTTGGGTCATCAAGGCTTACACCTTTTGTTGCCATACAAAGGTGTGACTGAAGAATATCCTTTTGAATTACTTTGAATGTCGGTTCGTAAGCTGCAGATTGATATGTACGCTTTTCTTTCGTTGCAGAAAGCTTTTCAAATTTGTCTTCAAGAAACTCGCAAATTACATCCTCATCAAAATTACCTGCAACAGACACAACAATTGAATCCCTTGTATACGCACGATTTTTATAGTCAAGTATCACATTTCTCGTTATTCTGGCAAGAGAAGTCTTATTACCTATAATTGAGTTTCCCAGAGGTGTACCCCTAAATACCATTTCCGTAACCTTATCATGGCATAAATCATCGGGCTGATCTTCAATCATCTTGATTTCTTCATATATTACTTTTCTTTCTTTTGTCATTTCTCTTGCATCAAAAATAGAATTTGAAACCATGTCCAAAAGAACATCCGCACCTGACAAAAGGTGTGTATTAATAGTCTTAACGTAATAACAGGTTGCTTCCTTACTGGTAAAAGCGTTCATCTGACCGCCTAATTTATCAACATCTTCTGCAATCTGTCTTGCATTTCTTTTTTGGGTGCCTTTGAACATCATATGTTCAATAAAATGGGAAATACCTGCAACTTCGGGTGTTTCATCAACGGAACCGTTTTTTACCCAGATACCTATTGCTGCAGACTGAACATGTGATATTTTTTCCATAGCAACTCTAACGCCGCATTTTAAAGTTCTTATCTCAACTCTTTTCATGTTATTCCTCCAAAAAAATATACCCATATATGATAACACATTTTACGACTTTTTCATATACTATCAGAGAAAGATATTGGACTTTTAAGGAGGTAATATTTATGAGCTGCTTTGGCGGAAGAGTCTCTCAGGACCTCTTTCAGAACTGCTGTAACGCCAATTCTCTCTGTGAATTCAACGGTGATTTAGATTGCGTATCAAGTGAACCTATCTACGTTCAAAAAGTCTTTGATGCTGCGCGGTTTAATCTTCAGGGAATGAAAACTGTACAAAATCAGGTTTTTACACCGGCTGTACCAGCTGGTCACAGAGTAAAGAGAGTTATAGATATCAGATGTAAAAAGAGCTTTAACCCTTGCAACATCGATGATGATAATAATCTGAAATTAGATGTTGATACAACCATTTCAGGTGCTACGTTCCTGCAAAATGGTTCGGGAGAATACCTTGGGGTTATCGGTCCTGATGGTACTTATTCAGAAAAGATTCTCTATGCAGATACACAAGAATGTGATGAAAGATGCATGGGCACACCGATTTTCGGTACACAGCATATTTCAATAAGCGGAAACGTAATTATTGAGCTAGATTTACTGCTGTGCGATAACTGTAATCGTGAAATAGTTTATACCGTATGTGCCGATGTGAAAATTGCCGAAAGAAATCAACCATTAGTACTTACAAACTTCTTTGAAATTTGTATGCCATCAACCATTGACACAGCATTTTTACCTAGATTTACTGAGTTCAGCAATTCGGCATGCGAAGCAAGGCTGGCAACTAACAACTGCGGCCGTGATTTATCCATCTGTAACGACGGATTTATTACAGCAAACCTTATTATTGCCCTTTGTGTAACATGTGAAAAGAAAATTGTAGTTCCGGTACAATTGTGTGTACTTTCTACCGGATATGCTAGTGCTCCTACGCAGCAGAATCCAATTTGTACCACTTTCCCTGCCCTTTTCCCTAATAGCATAAGAGAAAGTGATACTGAAGAAAACTGCAGATGCCGTGAAGATGTAAATGAAGATAACAACTGTCACGACCACGATCACGAACATAAAAATGAAGGCTGTGATGATGAGGAATGTTGTCCTAAACCTCGCAGACCACAGCCAAGAAGATAATAATATTATTATAAGCGTCATACTTTTTGTCATCTGCATTCGAACCATTATAAAAAATCAGTTGACCGAGAGCTATGTCGCTTTTTTATTTTGTCGTTTTATATGGAATTATTTTTGTTGTTCCGCAATCATTCTTTTGATGATGATTTCAGTGTTCATCTTGTATGCCCTGTATGGATGATTTTCAGCTCTTACAGCATTCCAATATACTTTTTTATGTTCTTCAAAAATTTCATCAAGGCTTAAACCCTGTTTTATCCAACCTTCAATCAGATTTTTTTCTCTTTTTGCTTCGTAAATATAAGTATCAAAGTATGTATCGTTCTTTTGAGGGTCTAGTATTCCGTAATGTGGAACCAATATATACTGAAAGTCAAGTTTTTTTAATTTGGCAGCTGCATCAAAAGTCTGCTCAAAGCTTTTTAGAACTGAAGTATGCATATTTCCGGTTTCCTCAACTATCCCTGTAGATTCACTTAAAAGCAGGATTCCATATGGCTTAAGTAAATAAGTCATTGAGCAGTCTGTATGACCTTTAGTTTCAATGGCAGTAATACTTTCATTTTCTCCCAGTTTTAATACATCTCCGTCATTTAACACTATGTCAATTCTAATACCATCTACGTGGACTTGTTCAGGGTCTTTGCCATACAGCTGTGCTGCTGATTTTCCCATTGAAAGCATTGTATTTTTGGCACCCTGTCTTGAGAAAACCTCCTGTGACTTTTTACCACCACAAACCAGTACATTTGGCCATCTTTCAATCAAATAAGGAAGTGCACCCATGTGGTCATAATGGCTGTGTGAGAGTACTATATAATCAAGATCACGTCCATCTAAAGCTTTTTCAATATTTTTAATTAATTCCTCATGAAAACATGCCATGCCGCAATCATGAAGCACAGTTTTTTCTTTGCATAGAGCTAATACAGCCTCACCTCCTGGTCCGGCTGTCACCCTAACCAAGGGTTTTGGAAAATCAAATCTGTCCATTTCTATTCACCTCAAGTTCTTTTTATCTTTATTCAGTACAATATAATTTGCAAAGAGCATGATAATAATTATTATGCCAAAATATCCTATTAGTGGAGATACGTAACTAACAATATTCTTAAATCCTACAAGTCCCAGAATAAAGGAAATTACTGCCGCTGCTATTATTTTCTTATTTTTATTAGGTCCTTCTTTTATCTTTGTTGTAAAACCATAGAAATTGCTGGTTGCGGCTGAGTATATTGCAAAAAACAATATCAGCGTATAAACATATCCTAAAGCTTTTGATACTCTATCCGCATAGCCAAGTACCGGCATATCAAGCATCTGTGAAAAAGCAGGATCGCACTGAACTGTAATCAAGATGAGCATTGCAAGTATGCCTAGAAACACTCCCCCCATAGTTGTACCAATTACAGCTGTTTTATCTGACATTGCATTAAGTGTTGACGTGGCAACTATAGAAATCAATGCCATTACATTGTATGAAACATATAAGATTGAAGCAATAAACCAATTGGGTGCAACAGGTGAAGGAACTATTTCAGCATTGTGGTCTGTCACTTCAGGTTTTGAACCAACTACAACAATACATGTCAAAATCATCGCTATGCATAGAACAGGCATGATGTATTTGAAAACTCTTGAAATACGTTCAAAATCCCCTATTACTGTTGCTATAACCAATACTGTAATTACTATTCCGCCTACATAATAATTGAATCCAAACTGCTGATTGAGAAGAGCTCCTCCAGCAGCTGTCATTATGACCATAACAAGCGCTAAAATTGCTGCCATAAAATATCCCACAAAGCTTTCAAGCTTTTTATTACCACCTGGAACAATTATTTTTCCCATATCATTTGTCTTGAGTATCTTTGCATTACATCTGATGACATGTCCAGTTATCAAAAATACTACTGCAAAAATTAGAGCACCAATAATACCCTTATACCCGAACACCCCAAAGAACTGCCATGTTTCTCTTCCTGAGGCAAAACCTGCACCCATTATTGCACCAACATACATTACTGCAACATTTAATGCACTGAGTTTTTTATCATTCATTTCTACATTTCCCTTTAATACAATAGACAACTTTTGTCAATTTTTCAGCCAAATTTTATACTACCACTTGAATTTGATTAAATCAAGAAGGACTGTTTAAAACAGTCCTCCAAATAAACCACCATTATTATCGTCATTGCAGAATATACAGAATATAACAATAATTAGGAGAATAAGTAAAATTCCGTTATTTCCGTTCTGATCTTTGCAATAACACTCTTTTACACATTTATCTTTGCATTCTTGCTCACAACAGTCTAATCTTCTATAATCTTCCCCCATAAAAAACCTCCATCTTTTTTATTATAATATGATGGAGATATAGATTTTGTTATTCAGTTACTGAACATCATAGGGGTCGAGAGGTTCATCAACATATGAATCTTCATAAGACTCTTCTTCTACTGCTCCTATTACATCACCAAATGACATGATGTATTCGTCAAGTTGATAATCAAAACATTTTGAAAAATCGTATTCATATTTATCACCATCAATTTTTTCAAGTCGTGCAAGTATCAGTGCATCTCTCAATGTATGTGATATCTCTGTATTATCTGAAATAACTCTGCAATATACTTCTGAATCACAAGAATACCATATTCTGAATCTGTTTAACTCTTCTACAAGATTAACCAGAATATTTTCTTCATCATCGCTGTTTTTAGTAAGTCCCATAAGTGAAAGCTTAATTTTGTCCATTAAAAGATAGAAATCTGCAGATTCGCCTGGAATAAAATCAGATATTTCCTCAAAATAGTTGCTTATTAGGGTTAGAAGTGATTCCTTATTTACATCCTTAAGCAGAGCATAAAGTTCCTCAAACTCAATATGCTCTTCACATTCTATTAACGCTGCAAGATTTTCAAAATACTCGAAGTCGGAAGGTGCTTCTATATCTAGCAGTTCATATAATTCATCTCTATCCATGCTTTTTCTCCTATGTTATAAATCAAGGTTTTTAAATTTCAATATCAGGTTTGACTCCTCAGTCTCCAGAACCTTCTGAATCATGTTGGAAAAGTTTTCAGAAAGGTCACTGGCATAAAAAACGTTCTCCCTGTCGTTATTGGCATCAGCAAGAGCATCATCATTTTCTAAAATCTGCCTTACTCTGTTTATTATTTCGTAAGAAGGATTGATAATGTTAAGTCCGGGATATATCTTTTCTATGTTCTTCCTTATGATAGGATAATGAGTGCATCCTAACACAAGAGTATCAATTTTATTATTTTTAATAAAATCATCCATATAATATCTGATAGTAAGGTCCATTATCTCGTTTTCGATTATGCCTTCCTCAATTAGAGGTACAAAAGCAGGAGTTGCCATATCAAAAACATTGAGTTCTTCATTAAAATCCCTAATTCTTTCTCGGTATGCTCCGCTCTGAGTGGTAACCTTCGTAGCAATGATTCCAATATTGTTTTCCTGTGTGCAGACTTTTGCAACCTTCCTTGCTGCAGGGCTTATTATTCCTAAAATAGGAATATCAGGGAATTTATCCCTTAATTCATCCAGACATGTTGCACTGATGGTATTGCACGCAATAACAATCATCTTAACATCCTTGGAAACCAGAAAATCTGCAATCTGCATTGAATATTGTCTGATGGTTGAAACTGCCTTTGAACCATAAGGGGTTCTGGCTGTATCTCCAAAGTATATTACTCTTTCATTAGGTAATTTTTGAAATAAATTAGGTATGCTTGTTAACCCACCTAGTCCCGAATCAAAAAAACCAATAGGCCTATTATCCATAGTTTTTGTGATATTCCTTTCAAATATGTGGTATAATATTATTTTAGATTACTAGATTATACTATATTTTCTATAATTTATCCATATAGGAGGAAAAAATGTCTGATAAAAAATTAAAACAAAGAAATGAAATTCCAAAAGAATATAAATGGAACATTGAAGCTATGTATCCTAATGAAGAAGATTGGGAGAAGGATGTTGCAGACTCAATAAAAATGGCGTCCGATTTTTCCAACTTCAAAGGTAAAATAACAGAATCCTCTGATACTCTTTTAGAAGCCCTAAAAAAGCGGGATTCAATCTGGCAGAAGCTTGAACATGCCTATGTATATTCTGCCATGAGAAAAGATGAAGATAACCGTCAGGACAAATATCAGGCTATGAATGATAAGTGCAGCAGTGCAATTGCAAAGGTTTCTGCGTCCATGTCCTTCTTCACACCTGAACTTCTAGAAGCATCTGAAGAAACAATTCTTGGATACATTAATGAGAATCAGGAGTTAAAGCAATACGAATTCTTATTGAAATCAGCTCTTAAAGAAAAAGAACACATTCTTTCCGAAGCCGAAGAAAATATCCTTGCTCAGATGTCTGAAGTAACAGGAGCAACAAACGATGTTTTCAAGATGCTTAACAATGCAGACCTTACTTTCGGCACAATTATCGATGAAGATGGCGACGAAGTTGAACTAACTCACGGCAACTATATCACCTTTATGGAAAGTCAGGACAGAGGTGTCAGAGAGGCCGCCTTTACCAATATGTATGAAGCCTATAAGAAGCTTAACAACACTATTGCGGTAAACTACAACTATAATACAAAGACTGATGTTGTTGGGGCAAGAATCAGAAAATATGATTCCTCATTAAACGCTGCTCTTGATGGAAACGATATTCCAACAGCCGTATATCACAATCTCATTAAAGAAGTAAGAGAATATCTTCCGGTAGTTCATAAATATATTGAACTTAGAAAAAGAGTGTTAGGCGTAGATGAACTTCATATGTATGATGTGTATGTTCCATTGGTAAATCTTCCAAAGAAGAACATTTCCTTTGAAGAAGCTATCGAAATAATGGCTGAAGGTCTTGCTCCCCTTGGAGAAGAATACATCGCACAGGTAAAAAAAGGTATAAGTGAAGGCTGGATCGATGTCTTTGAAAATGCAGGAAAAACAAGCGGAGCCTATAGCTTCGGTTCCTATGACAGCATGCCTTACATCCTTCTTAACTACACAAACACATTAAAGGATGTATTTACAATAGTGCACGAAATGGGTCATTCAATGCATTCATATTATACAAGAAAAAATCAGCCTTACACCTACGGAGATCATTCAATTTTCACTGCTGAAGTTGCATCCACAGTAAATGAGTCATTACTTATAAAACATCTTCTAAAAACAGAACCTGATCCCGAAATGCGTAAATATCTTCTAAACTATTATATTGAAGAATTTAGAACTACCCTCTTCCGTCAGACAATGTTTGCAGAATTTGAGCTTATGGCGCATGAAGAAATTGAAAAAGGTGGCGTTTTAACTGCACAATGGCTTAACTCCACATACGAGCAGCTTAACAGTGACTACTTCGGTCCTGCTATGGCAAAAGACCCATACATTCAGTACGAGTGGTCAAGAATACCTCACTTCTACCGTGGATTTTACGTGTATCAGTATGCAACCGGATATTCCGCTGCTACTGCAATCAGCAATAAGATTCTCACTGAAGGTAAAGATGCAAGAGATAACTATATCAAATTCCTGGAAAGCGGTTCATCTGACTACCCTGTTGAACTATTAAAGATTGCAGGTGTAGATATGGCCTCAAAAGAACCTGTGAAGATGGCAATGGAAACATTCAAAGGTTTAGTTGATGAATTAGAAAAACTGATGTAATATTGATGCTATGGAAAAAAGAATTTTTGTATATAAGAACGACACAGAAATGTCGCAAGCAATTGAAAAGACACTTAGGAAAAAACTTCTAAAATCAGATTTGAAAGTTTATGACGAGTATGATTCAGAAAACACCGATCTGATAATTTGCATTGGCGGAGATGGTACCCTTCTCCGCCTCGTTCAGGAATATAATTTTCCTAAGACTCCTATTGTAGGGATAAATACAGGGCATTTAGGTTTTTTCCAGGAAATAATACCTGAAAAAATTGATGATTTTATTTTTATGTATAATCAGGAGAAATATAGCATTCAAAGTCTCAATGGTGTAACTGCATTTATAAAGACTGATACTTCGACAGATAAACATATTGCATTAAATGAAATTACAGTCAAGGGATTGATGACGCACCCTGTTCATCTTGATATTTCCATAAATAACAGTTTTATTGAAAGGTTCAGCGGTGATGGTATCTGCGTTGCAAGTCCTGCAGGGAGCACCGCGTACAACTATGCCCTTGGAGGAAGCATTGTGGACCCAAGATTAAATCTGTTGCAGGTAACTCCTATTGCTCCTATGCAAAACGTTGCCTATAGGTCCTTTACATCAAGTATTCTTCTACCATCAAACGATAAGCTTTCTGTAATTCCTTGTAGCAACAATGATAGAACTTTAACCATCATATACGATGGAATGATGACAGAATACACTAATGTAAATGAAATAACCATTCAGCTTTCACGTAAGAAAATCAATCTTATCAGATTTGATGACTACCAGTTCTGGGAAAAGGTAAAGAGCAAATTTTTATAGACAAAGGAATAATAGATGACAGACTTTAACTACATAATTAGCGATGAAGATAATGAGACTACAATAAAAGAGATTTTAAAAAGAAAATTCAACTTTTCTTCACGTCTTATGACAAAGCTTAAACAGCAGAATCTGATTTTTTTAAATGAACAACCCGTCAGAGGATGGATGATAGCACAACCCGGAGATAAGTTGACCGTAAAACTACCCGAGGAAACCTGTGATTTTCCACCTGAAGATATTCCAATTGCTGTAGTTTATGAAGATAATGATTTGCTGGTTATCAATAAACAGCCCGGAATCGTTGTTCATCCTACAAAAGGCAAGCCTAATCATACCATTGCCAATGGTGTAATGAAAAAAATGATTGATGAAGGATCCATGTACAAAATTAGATTTGCCAACAGATTGGATATGAACACCTCCGGTCTTCTTCTCATTGCCAAAAATGGTTTTACGCAGGATCATATCGTAAAGCAGATGAAGGCAGACACCATACAAAAAAGATATCTTGCTGTTGTCGATGGTATCATCGCTGAAGATTATGGTACAATCAATGCCCCCATCGGAAGACCCGATCCCAATGAAGTTGAAAGATGGATTTTACCGGTTGATAAGGGTGGTTATGATTCCATTACGCATTTCACTGTAAAGGAACGCTTCAGTTCAGGCTACACATTAGTTGAATTAAGGCTTGAAACAGGTCGAACTCACCAGATAAGAGTCCATCTATCTTCTATTGGACATCCTATTACCGGCGACCACTTATACAGTAATGGCGACCCTTTTCTGTACAGGCAAATACATGGTGATTACAGGTTAATTGAAGGTGCTGAAGAAAAAAGCACCTCAGAGTACATTGACAGACAGGCTCTTCATGCTTACAGGTTGACTTTTACTCACCCTGTTACCGGGCAGCTTCTCGACTTAGAAGCCCCGCTGCCCTTAGATATGATAAAGCTCATTGAAAGGGTTAAGAACATATA
>JAQXRN010000172.1 GCA_029218545.1 Bacillota bacterium
GTATAATACTCCTCACATCCATCTTTTGTCTCTGTAGGATCAACCCGTTCTGTTTTCATTAATGAATGGGCGGCTAACGGCAATTCTGTATAATATATTTCTTCAATCCCATCCTGATCAGAATATATTTTTCCACATTTAGAGCAAAGATAGTAATCTCTATGACCATTTACTGTGCATGTTGATTCTACTTCTTCTATATATGAAAGTTCATGTACATGGTTCACAGGTACGATTATTACACTTGTCGGTGGAATTTCCTTCTCGCCATCAGGATCAGAGAAATATTTGCCACATCTGTTACAAATATAATATTCAATATTTCCCGTCAGTTCTTCCGTCGGCTCAGCAGCATCAACTTTCACTAATACATGACCAAGAGCATCCACTGTCATTTGCTCTTTTATCACTTCTCCGCACTCCGAACAATAGCTTCCTTCTGTTAAACCTTCTTCTGTACAAGTAGGATCATTTCCCTCAATGTTTACAACTGTATGTTCTACCTTTTCCTGGCTAATCTCCCTCATGTCAGTATATTCTTTATCTGATATAGTAACATTAGCTGTATATGTAATTTTTCCTTCTTTAGAGCATGATGGAGGTTCTGATGATTTTGTTACTGCACATGTATAGCTTTTCTCTGCATTACAAGTTTGACATTTGACCACAGCATTACATGCTGTATAATCTTCTGTCCAACGAAATGTCGGTTCTGAAGAGTATTCATGTGTATGCTGTTTTATTTTTGCTTCAAACGTACTCTTATTTGTACCATTATCAGCAATCACTGTAACAGAGTCCGCCGATTCATCTGCCGCAATTTCCAGCAAACCTTTCTCATCTATCGTAGTTTTATCACTACTTTGTCCCTCAATCGACCATGAAACATCGGTCATGAATAGATCAATACCTGAATATGTTCTTGCCTCAAAGATATACTCTTCTCCAGTTAGGAATTCATTAGCATCTGTTATTATAATCGGATAGAATAATGGCACGAAATCGACACCAAGATCATTTGCATATGTCTCTGCATAGGAATCTTTATATCCATAAAACTTAACGTTATCTTTTGTTAAACTTTGGAAACAATTTGTACCAATACTATCCACTGATTTTGCAAATAAAACATCCGTAAGCGCTGTGTTTGCATAATACGCATAATCTCCAATCCGTATGATTCCTTCATCGTACGTCACAGTCTTAAGCGTGCTCCTTGCTCCATATTCCAGCGTGTTTTCGTAATAATTATCATTAGAGTTACTTTTACTTCGGTCTGGCATCACTCCCGTCTTTCCAACTGTATAAACGATTTCCTCAACCCGGCACGCTCTAAAAGGACTCACCCCATTCGGATATCCATAATCTACTGGTATTGTAACCTTCTTTAGACTATTGCAATATCCAATCGCATTATCTCCTATCTTTTCCACTGTCTCCGGTATGATTAACTCTGCTATATTGGTGCCTTCATATGCACTATATCCTATTTCTGTCACTGTATCTGGTATAATCACTTCTACTAGGTTTGTACAATAGCTATATAACCCATCTGGTATTTTTCTAATGGTTGACGGTAATATGATATCCTGTGTACTGGTTATTCCTGTACAGTGTCTAAAAATACCATATCCAAATTCTGTCACTCCATCCGGAATCGTAAGTTTAGTAAGGCTCTGCTGGTATGCAAAGGCACAACCCCCTATGCTTTCCAGTGTTGATGGCAGATTAATCTCCTCTATACATCCCGGTTTTGCCAGATTTGTACTGTATTCAGCAACGCCAAATGCATAATTTCCAATTCGTATAACTCCTTCTTCAAAACTTATCTTTTTCAGTGTTTGTGTTGCCGCCTCTAATCTGTTACTGTAATATGCGTCATTTCCAGAGTTAAAACTTACATCTGGCATGATTCCTGTTTTTCCTTTTGTATAAGTGATTTCACTTAAACTATTACATCCACTAAACCAATACCTCTCCTTTTCATCCTGGTGATCAACAGCAATAGTAAGACTTTTCAGTGAACTACAACTCATAAAAGCATAGACCCCTAAAAAACAATACTCTTCAGAAATCACAACACTTTTCAAGTTACGGCATTCAGCAAAACAATAATTCCCATAGTTGAATTTATTTGATATCTCAACCCTGTTAATTGAATCATTACCTTTCCATCCCTCATATCCATAATACATAGAATTAATCCAGGTAACATATGTCTCTTGTGTATGACCGTGTGTTATCGCTTTTATTGGATGGAAATTTGAATCTAACATCAGTAATCCAGCATTAGCCAATACCTTAGAAAGTCCATAAGCATTATTCATAGCATTGCTACTAATAAATGTTCGTGCCATCGAAAGATCCGTGGTTGTAGAAATATCATATCCTACTATTTTTTCTACTAACGCAATTTGACTACTGTTTGTCTGAAGGTAAGAGTCAAACTCTTCATCAGACATATTGACAGTGTCTACAATCGCAAGATCCAAAAAATCTATCAAATCCGAATAATCCTTCATTGAACTATCCAGCATACTTTTTAATCCTGACAACGTACTTAAACTTTGTATCTTAGTAGCTATATCATCCACCATTGTGTATCCTGCATAACCAATCAAATCATAAAGGCTACCTCCTCCTCCAAGAGCTTTTCCAAGTATCAAAAACAGAAGCTTA
>JAQXRN010000173.1 GCA_029218545.1 Bacillota bacterium
ATAAATAATATACAATAATAGCAAATGGCGAGGAATAAATCCTCGCCATTTGTGTCTTATTACTTCTTATAAATATTTTGATTATTCTAAAGGTTCTTAAACTCCCTTGTACGGTTTACAATGTCATCTGCACCAAACACAGCGGAACCCGCCACAAGAATGTCTGCACCTGCATTGGCAATCTGCGCTGCATTGTTCAATGTGACACCGCCATCAACTTCTATTTTGAACTTCAGCCCTCTTTCGTCTCTTATCTTTGCTAGTCTTTCAATTTTAGATAGGGCACTTGGAATAAATTTCTGACCCCCAAATCCAGGGTTAACAGACATTATCAATACCAGATCTATGTCATCTAGTATTTCCTCAATCACAGTAAGAGAAGTTGCTGGATTAATTGATACCCCCGCTTTGATTCCCAAGCCTTTAATATGCTGCACAGTTCTGTGCAAATGAATGCATGCTTCCTGATGAACAGTTATGTACTCTGTTTTTTTAGTTACAAAATCCTCTAAATATCTATCCGGATTTTCAATCATAAGGTGTACATCATATGGTAACTTTGTTATTTTATTAAGAGATTTCATGACTGCAGATCCAAAACTGATGTTTGGTACAAAGTGTCCGTCCATAACGTCAACGTGTATTAAATCAGCCCCTCCCTTTTCAATTGAAGAAACATCCTCTCCAAGCTTTGAAAAATCGGCCGATAATATTGAAGGTGCAAGTTCAAACATTTTCTTTCCTCCGTTTTTAATACTTACTGTTTTGTTTTATTTCTTCAAAATTTGCTAAATATGCTTTATATCTGATTAAATGTATTTCTCCATTTTTTACAGCCTTTCTGACAGCACATTCAGGTTCCTTAATGTGATTGCAATTATCGAATTTGCATTCGCCATTATACCTTCCAAACTCCGGATAATAATCCTTTAGATCAAATAATTCTATATCGTCAGGCATTTCAAAAGATGTAAAACCGGGAGTATCATATATCATTCCGCCATGATCTGCCTGAAATATTTCGACATGTCTTGTAGTGTGTTTCCCCCTATCTGTTTTTTTGCTTACCTCACCTGTTTCCATATTAGCATCAGGATGCAGCTGATTTAGGATAGATGATTTTCCTACTCCAGAAGGTCCTGCTAATGCTGCCTTCTTTCCTTTTATTAGTTTTTTAAGTTCGGTCAGTCCATCTCCGGTAATTGTACTTACTGCAATCACCTGATATGCATCTTTATAAATATCACAAAGTTTTCCCAATATTTCTTCTGAAACTAAATCTTTTTTGTTAATACAGATAATAGGTTCTATTCCATGCCTTTCAGCGTTTACAAGGAATTTATCAATAACAGGGAAATTGGGTGCAGGAGAAGCTGCTGCAAACACGACTATAAACGAATCAACGTTGGCAATAGGTGGTCTGATGAAGCAATTCTTCCTTGGTAAGATCTTTTCTATAACACCTTTTGAATTTGCCTCATCGATTATGCTTATTTCAACCTCATCTCCAACACACAGAGTTATTCCATCTTTCTTAAAAATACCTCTTCCTTTAGCTTCAATTATTCCCTCATCAGTATGGACATAATAAAAGCCTCCTATTCCCTTAACAATTAATCCTCTCATTGGTTTTCCTTTATTTTCTTACTGCTGTTCACCTGAATTAGTTCCACTTTCTCCATCAGAGGAATCGCCAGAGCCTTGAGAATTACCTGATGATGAAGGTGTTCCTTTGCTGACTAAAATGTTAATCGCAGAACCTTCTTCCAGCTCTGTGCCTCCTATATACTGCTGACCTGTAACCTTGTTCTTTTCATATTCAGTGCTTTCCTCGTAGTTGATGTTACCAACTTTAAATCCGGCAGCCAATATCTCTGCTTTAGCCTCATCGATATTTTTACCAATGAGGAATGGTACAGTTTTCATTTCTTTTCCTTTACCATCACTGATTTCAACATCAATTGCAGTGCCTCTTTCTGCAGACTTGCCGGCTTCGATAGATTG
>JAQXRN010000174.1 GCA_029218545.1 Bacillota bacterium
AGACTGGATCTCAACGGCATAGGTGAGCTTGCCTTCTTCAATCAGAGTTGCGATACTTGCATTATTGATTTCAAAGGCAGGTCGAACGAGGTAGCTATCCGGTTGCAGATTTACCACCAGTTCTCCCTTAAAAACAGTGGAGCGGTAATCTTCCTCGCTGACCCGAATTACCGGATAGGGGTAGTTCATGTTAGGATTTAGCATATGCCCGCACCTCCAATGTCTTTCTGCCAACTTCGGACAGCTTAATATCGATTACCTTTTTGTCGCCTTTAGCCACAGAGCCTACATTAATCATGCCGTTTTTGATGGGCAATCGCTTACCGTTTGCCGTAGCATTAGAGATTTCGGCACGAGAAAGATTATCATCATCTCCGCCCAGTCTAATGGCAAGCATCAAATCCTCTGTAGCCTCATCAGCGGTAAAGGAGATTCGATATTCCCCAGTTGCACTATTGAACGGCGTTTTCACCTTAGAAATGAACACCTCAGACGCCTTGCCCATTCCATTGCCGTGCTTGTTATTTCTTTTCTTCTTAGGATCCTCGGGATCCTTAGGCTTCTTAGGCTCTTTGGGTTCCTCTTTTTTCTTGCGTCTAGAACCACCACTCTTCTTCATACTGATATCCGCTTGGCGGCGATGCTTCCCGGTCTTAACGCTTTTGATTTCAAAGGACAAGGGACGGAAGTCAGCAAAGGCTTCTTCTTCCTTCTTATCGTCATCCGATTCTTCTGTCTGAAGGAACTCACTCAAACCGAAAGCATCAACAGAATCCTTTCCGAAGTCAGGCATTTCCTTTTTTGCAGCATCAAGAATAATCGCATGAATCTTATTGATGATGCTCTTTGCCATATCCTTTTTCTCGCGGTATTCATCAGCAGCCCAGTCATCATGAGCCTGGTTTTCGCATTTTCTAAGAAAGCTACTGATATTGTCCTCGGGTTCAAGGGTCTCCGCGCCTGCACCAGTCGCAATAAATATGCCTGTGAAATTCATAGGGATTCTGAAGGCAGTGTCCTCGCGTATTTTCATACCCGCTTCACGCATTTCAAGCACTTTCTTTTCCCCGACGTCGTCACCAGTGAAAAGATAGAGTTCATATTCACCCATGTCTTTGCCGTTGTACTTGAAGCGTTCTCTGATTACCTTATGAGGACTGCACAAAAGCTTCCAATATACAGGGGCTGTATACTGAAATGTGACATCGTCTTTCATATGCTCAGCGCAGTATTTCTCAAAAAAAGAAATCATGTCACCGAGATTAGCTTGGTTGATAGTGATAACCTTATCCCCCTCGACTACTGTTACTTCCAGGTTTCCCTTGTAAATCGAGTAGAAAAAATATTCAATAACACTAATCGCAGACTGCTCCATCCAATCTGAGTCTTTTTCAAAGCCAAGTACAAAAATATCCGTGCCCACTTCATCTCTACGAAAAACGGGGGCAATGTTATCAGTGGTAAGAACAGCATCGTAATTTTCGCTTGTTGTATCAGCAAAAAGACCGATGTTATGCTTCAAAATACCTTCTTCCTTAAATGTTGTCAGAAGGGCTTTCCCTTGGAATGCAGTCTCATTATCAACAGTCTTGGTTGAGTAGAAAACCGTCCGAAGAGCCGAGAAGGTAAATGGGGCAAACTTACCTACACCGAAAGAACCGCTGGACCCACCAGTTTTATTTGTTGCACTGCGTTCTCTTACAAGGCCGCTCCATTTGCTACCTTTTTCGGCCAGTACACCACAGAGTCCTGTTGTATTATAGTCGCTTATCTTGAGAACGGGGACTTTTCCCGGTTGAGCAAGATATCTGTCAGCAGCATCCTGAATGGTTTTCAGTTTAACGCCATCGTCCCCGTTAGGATAATATTCATAGCACTTGTGAATAACGGAGTTTAGTCTCTCTACATCTGGGATGTCATCCCTATCTATGTATATCAGTTCAAAATGCACCCGTACAGGAGTTCCTTCGGGGAGAGTACGGTCAGGAGCATCGGTAGAGTTCTGAAGGATTTCCTTTGTCAAGCCGATATAAGGTTTTTTCTTAAAAACTCCGATGCCGACATCGTTAACACCGACTTTGTCAGATGCCCCTAAATCGGAAAAAATAAACCTATATTTATCATCCCAGGTAAACATGGCATCTACCCCCTTAATCTAACTTGAACTTGCTGCCCTTTTGGCTTTCCTGTTTGTTGAACCTTTTTTTCGCTGCATCCAATTCAGCCTGAATAGCGCTGAAGATTTTGGTAACATCTTTTTGCGTATACTCATACTGGCTCTGGTTGGAACAATTGCCGAGTAGCTGAATCATATCAATGATTTTGTTTGTGCGTGCTTCTGCTAACCGAACAAATTTATCCCGTTTAGTTTCCTGTACATTTCCCATATATTATACCTCCAGCGATTTCTTGTCGTAATAATCATATCACAGTCGAAATATGCTTGTCAATATTATTTTGAAAATGCCA
>JAQXRN010000175.1 GCA_029218545.1 Bacillota bacterium
GGGTAACCTTTTTATCTTTTTCTTCTACGGTAAAATCTTCTTCATTAATCAGTTTTTTTACACAATTATCGGCTTTCTGATAAAGGTCTGTTGATTTATCGCCTCTTCCGGAAATAATAAGAGGTGTTCTCGCCTCGTCTATTAAAATCGAGTCCACTTCGTCCACAATGGCAAAGTTCAATTCTCTCTGGCTGAGCTGTTCCTGATATGTCGCCATGTTATCTCTCAGGTAGTCAAAACCAAATTCATTGTTTGTGCCATATGTGATATCTGCAGCGTATGCAGCCTTTCTCTGCGCATCTGTAATTCCATGAATTACGCATCCAACAGTTAATCCAAGGAAAGAGTAGATCTTACCCATCCACTCTGCGTCACGCTTTGCAAGGTCGTCGTTGACTGTAATTACATGCACACCCTTTCCTTCAAGAGCATTTAAGTAGGCAGGAAGGGTAGCCACAAGAGTCTTACCTTCACCAGTTTTCATTTCGGAAATTCTTCCCTGATGAAGTGCAATACCACCGATAACCTGAACGCGGAAATGCTTCATGCCAACACTTCTCCATGCACCTTCACGGCATACTGCAAAAGCTTCAGGCAGCAAATCGTCTAAAGTTTCTCCTTCTGCAAGTCTTTCTTTAAATTCCACTGTCTTTCCGCGAAGCTCGTCATCAGACAGCTTAGCCATATCCGGCTCAAGTTCCATTACCTTGTCTGCAATTTTCTCAAGTTTTTTTATTTCTTTGGAGTTTAAATCACCAAAGATTTTTTCCATTAAACCCATCTTTTCCCCTTTCTATTCCTCTGGTTCTAATTCTGTAACATTCATATGGATTTCAAGTGATTTTCTGTCATCTGCTTTTGTAACAACAACATCAAACTGCTTGTAATCAGCCACATAAGTAAATTTATCGCCAACTTCAGGAAGTTTGTCTATCTGGAGAACTACCCATCCGTTGACTGTTGTGGCATCCACTTCCTCTTCCACATCAAAGAAGTCAAACATTTTGTCAATGTTGGTTCCGCAAAGAACTCTGTAGCTTCCGTCCTGCTGCTGAACAATATCCTGCATTTCTACAGCATCATGCTCGTCATAGATTTCACCTACCAGTTCTTCTATGATATCTTCCATAGTTACAAGTCCATCTGTTCCACCATATTCGTCAACTATGATAGCGATATGAGTTTTAACAGTCTGAAGTTTCTTCAGAAGCTGAGCAATCTTCATTGAACCTGCAACAAATATAACAGGTTTAACGTATTCTGATATGGACGCTCTGCCACCTCTTATAAAGTTGTGGAAGTCCTTTTGATTCAGCACACCTACAATGTTATCAAGGTCTCCTTCGTAAACCGGAAGCCTTGAAAATCCTGATTCAAGGAACATCTGGTGCACCTCTTCCTCGGTATCATCAATTTCTATAGCTATAATATCAACTCTTGGAGTCAGTACATCCCATGCATCTAAATCATTAAATTCAATAGCATTCTGAATAAGCTCGCTCTGTTCTTCGCCAATTCCACCTTCAGTCTGTGCCTCTTCAACCATGGTGAGAAGTTCCTCTTCTGTTATAGGTCTTGTTCCGTCAGCATTGAAGACTTTTGCCAGAACCTTCTTCCATTGAGCGAATACCCAGTTAACAGGTGTTAAAAGAACTGTTAATGCCCTGATAAAAGGAGCAGAAAACATTGCAAACTTTTCAGGATGTTCCTTGGCAAGTCCCTTTGGTGATATTTCACCGAAAATCAGTACCACTATAGTTGCCACCGCCGTTGCAATGGTAGCACCGTAAGTAGGATACAGGCTCATAAAAAACACCGTTGCAATTGAAGACAGGGCAATATTAACAATATTGTTTCCAACCAGAATGGTGGACAGAAGGTTATCATAGTTATCGGATAGCTCCATAACTTCTCTTGCCCTCTTGTTGCCATCGTTGGCCATGTTCTTCATTCTGATTCTGTTCAGCGATGTAAAGGCCGTCTCTGTTGCCGAAAAATATCCCGAAAAGACAATACAGACAACCATCGCAATAATGCTGTACATATATTCTTATTCCTCCAATATTTAATGCTGATTTAATATACTTCTTAATCAATACATATTATGTTATTTTATCATATTATTGTGTAGAAATAAAGGAGTGCTTCAAATTTTGCCACACTTTTGTCACCCATATTTCTTTCTTGGTTGACAAGATTCGTCTGTTATTGTACAATTTGTGACATAAACGTTTCTTGGAGGTAGTAATATGTCGACAAAAATTGATTTACTTGAAATATTTACGAAGAATTCATCAACCTATATTTCAGGTCAGGAATTGGCTACCAAACTTGGAATCTCGCGAAATTCCGTGTGGAAAGCCATAAAGAAGCTTCAAGACGAAGGTTACAATATTGAATCAAAGCCCAGCGTGGGATATCGTCTTTTATCGGAAGCCGACGTGCTTTCTGCTGCATGTATTAAGGATCTGATAAATATTCCATGTAAAGTCAACGCTTTCCACGAGCTCACCTCAACCAATGATTATGCTAAAACTATAGATGATTTATCCCTTCCTACCATCGTCGTTGCCAACGAACAGACCAAGGGAAGAGGTCGCCTTGGCAGGAGCTTTTATTCGCCTGCTTCAAAAGGCATATATTTTACAATCATTTTTGAGCCTGACTTCGGTTTGGAGAAGGCAATGCTTGTTACTACTCTTTCCGCAGTGGCAATCTGCCATGCCTTTGAAGAAGTTACCGGAATCGGTCCTAAAATAAAATGGGTAAATGATCTTTATCTTAACGATAAAAAGGTATGTGGAATTCTTACAGAAGCAGAGAGCAACTTTGAAACCGGTAGAATTACCCGCATTCTCGTAGGAATAGGCATTAACTGCTTTGAGCAGCGCTTTCCGGAGGATATCAGGGATAGAGCTACTTTCATTGAAAACCCTCCAAAAGATTTTAACCGAAATGAACTCATCGCTGCTGTTGTCAATAATTTTTTCAGTCTGCTTAATAATTTTGACAAGAAAAAGCTGCTTCGTGACTATAAATCACGCTCTATGATTCTAGGGCAACCTATCCGCATCTATGGTACCGGCCATAGTGCTCTTCCTGAAAACGGTGGAAAAGGCATAAAGGCTCGCGCCATCGACATTGATGAAAACGGAGGCCTGGTTGTGGAGTACATGGAAGGGCCAATGTCCAGGCAAATGGAAACCATAACAAGCGGAGAGGTTACTATCAGGAAGGAGAATTATTAAAACATGAATAAAACTAAACTTCTTATATATTCTGCTATTTTTGCCAGCCTTACAGCTGTATGTTCATGGATAAATATCCCCCTGTTCTTTACACCTGTACCAATAAATTTAGCTACTTTTTCCTGTATGCTCGCAGGTCTTCTGCTAGGTATTAAACACGGTGCCTTCAGCCAGATCATTTATGTTCTGCTTGGTGCCATCGGACTTCCTGTCTTCGCTGGATTTACCGGGGGTTTGGGAATTGTCGCAGGCCCGACCGGAGGATTTATCGTAGGCTATGTTGTATGTGCTCTTATCTGCGGTTTTGCAAAGAAAAAAACAGATTATGTAAAGATCCTTTTTATGGCAATCGGTATGGTATGCTGTTATCTTCTTGGTCTGCTTTGGTTTATGCATGTTACCGGCAGCGGACTTGTTGCAGGACTTCTTTCTTGTGTTGTACCTTTCCTCTTTGGAGATATCGTAAAGATTGTCCTTGCCCTATTCGTCAGCAAAAAGTTGGAAAAGTTAATATAACAAGAACCGTATAATCAGTGCAATTAAAAACTCCCTGCTTCACACTTTTTTGTGAAACAAGGAGTTTTATTTTGATGTTTTAGTATTAAATATTGTTTAATTTATATATTATTTAATGCTTCCGTCTTCATTGAATAAAGGCAGTTTTTCCAGGAAAATTATATCATCTCTGTCGGCTGCTTCGCCTTCAGCTAAAACAGTAGCCCTTCCGACGATATTTCCTCCCACCTGATTAACTAGTGTTTCAAGAGATTTCAGTGATTCGCCTGTGCTGATTACATCATCCACAATTAAGACTCTCTTGCCTCTCATCTGATCGGCCTCTTTCTTGCCGATGCATAATGTCTGAATGTGATCAGTTGTAATGGAATCTACCTCTGTAGAAATAACATCCTGCATGTAAAGTTTTGCTCCCTTACGTGCAACAATATAGTCGTTTCTGCCGGCCTGTCTTGCCATTTCATGAACCAGAGGTATTCCCTTTGATTCAGCAGTAATCATTATATCAAAATCCGGAACCTTCTTCAGAAGTTCTCTTGCAGAGGCAACCGTAATCTCGACATCTCCAAACATGATAAATGCACCTATATAAAGGCCATCTGTAACTTTGCACAGCGGAAGCTGTCTCTTTAGTCCTGCTATTGTCATTTCGTGAAACATATCTTTAGCACCCTTTCAAAGTAAAATTACATTGTAATAAATATAAATTTCAGGCAGAACAGTACGCCAATTAATGCAACCATAATGTCTTTCTTAGTGAATTCACCTGTAAAGATTGCAATAATAGTGTAAGCAATTGCACCAATACCGATACCGTTAGCTATTGAGTAAGTTAATGGCATCATAATCAGAGTTAAAAATGCCGGAGCAGCAGATTTAATGTCGCTCATATCAACATTCTTGAAGTTTCCAAGCATAAGCACACCTACATAGATTAATGCAGGAGCAGTTGCACAGCCCGGAACTATGCTTGCAAGTGGGCTTAAGAACAGGCAGATGAAGAAACAGATTGATACAACCAAGCTTGTTAAACCTGTTCTACCGCCGGCTGCAACACCGGAAGCTGATTCAACGAAAGTAGTACAAGTTGAAGTACCAAGAGCCGCACCTGCAACAGTTGCAATTGAGTCACATGTCATACACTTATTTAAATCTATTGGGTCACCGTTTTCATCAAGCATACCTGCCTGAGTTGCTGTACCATATAATGTTCCGATTGTGTCGAACATATCCACCAGGCAGAAAGTGATGATGTACATGATTGCACTGAACACTCCGCCTACAAAGGCAGGGCTGAAAGCATGTGCCCATGAAGATGCCTTAAATACGCCTGTTACACCAACGCTTGCAAAATCCTTAAAGGACTGACCAATCTGACCCATGTCGAAGGAAGGAGTGCTTCCTGTAACGATATAGTAAAGAACTGTTGTCGCAAGAATACCTATAATTACGTTTCCCTTTACATTTTTCTTCTGAAGAGCAACGATAATTAAAAATCCTACCAGCGCCAGAATTGCAGGCATAACAGTCATAATTCCGTCACCCTTGATTGCCCCATGGATATCTACAAACTGAGTAAGAGTGTATGGATTGTCCTGAATTAAGCCAACATTCTGGAAACCTATAAAAGCAATAAACAGTCCGATACCTGCGGAGATTGACTTCTTTAAGCAGTCAGGCATTGCTTTTGCGATATATTCTCTTGCTCCTGTTAAAGATAAAATCATGAAGATTATACCTGAGATGAGGATAATAACAAGACCTGCCTGATATCCCTGAACTGCATCTCCTCCGGAAATAATCTGTGGAAGAATAAAGCTTACGAAGAAGAATGAGTTAAGTCCCATACCGCAAGCCTGTGCAAAAGGCTTCTTAGCATATAAAGCCATTAGAAGTGTACCTATTGTTGCAGCAATAATTGAAGCAACATACACTGCATTCCAAATCTGTCCTAAACCTTCTGTGAAGCCTGTTACCTGATTTGGATTAACAAATACAATGTACGCCATTGCGAAGAATGTTGTAAGACCTGCAATTATTTCGGTCTTTACAGTTGAACCGCTTTTGCTGATTCCAAAAAACTTGTCCATTAAACCAATTCCTTTCCTTTACTAAAACTGTTTCCAATAAATCTATGCATATTTTCTTTGCATACTATAAAGCAAAAGAAGCGGACCTAAAATTTAGTCCGCCTCAAAGGGCTTATCAAGCTTCCTCGCAGGTTTTCATGGCTTCAAGAGTTTCATTTAAAAGTTCATCAAGCTCCCACCCGAGCATTTCAGCACCTTTAACAATAACCTCTCTGTCACAACCTGCAGCAAATTTCTTGTCCTTAAACTTTTTCTTTAAGGACTTTAGCTCCATGTCCTTGCAGCTCTTTGATGGTCTCATAAGGGCTGCAGCTCCAATCAAACCGGTCAATTCATCACAGGCAAAGAGTACCTTCTCCATCTGATGAACCGGCTCAACATCTACACATAAGCCATACCCATGGCTTACGATTGCATGAATCATATCCTCTTCTACACCGGCCTCTTTTAATAATTCCGGAGCTTTCTTGCAATGCTCCTCAGGCCACATCTCAAAGTCAATATCATGTAAAAGACCTACGATTCCCCAGAAATCCACATCATCGCCGTATCCCAGCTTCTCGGCAAAATATCTCATTGTACCTTCAACCATCTTGCCATGATGAATATGGAAATCCTCTTTATTATATTTCTTCAGTAACTCGAAAGCTTCATCTCTAGTTAACATTGTAAATTACGCCTCGCCTTCTTTTCCTTTCTTTTCTGGAAGCTGCGAAATAATAACTGCAGCAAATATTACCGCACAACCAAGTAATTCTCTTCCTGACATGGATTCGTGAAGCAAAATAGCTCCTGCAACTACCGCGAATACTGATTCTAAACTCATAAGCAGTGATGCCACTGTAGGTTCAGCATGCTTCTGAGCTACAACCTGGAAGGTGTAACCTAGACCGCATGATAGAACGCCTGCATACAGAATCGGAACTGCACATTCAAGAATTGCATTGATATCCGGATTTTCAAAGATAAACATGCAGATAATACCAATTCCACCAGCTGTCAGGAACTGAATGCATGACATCTTTATTCCGTCTGTCTTAGGTGAAAAATGGTCTACAACCATAATATGTACACCGAAAGCTGCCGCACATAGTAATACTAGCGTATCACCAAAAGCCAGCGAGAATGATGCATCTGTCATACAGAGCAGATACAGACCAATGGCTCCAAGAAGTACGCACAGCCACATTATCGGTCTAACCTTTTTCCTGATTATAACGCTGATAATCGGTACGAATACTACATAAAGTGTTGTTATAAATCCTGCTTTACCTGCTGTTGTATAACTAACACCGAACTGCTGAAGTGAACTTGCTGCAAATAACGCAAGACCACAGCATATACCGCCAATTACCGCAAGCTTATCTGTTTTTTTCTCCCCTTCCGGTGATTCTTGAATTTCAGGTTGCTTCTTACCCATAATAAGAACTACAGGAATTAGCACAAGACCACCGATAAAGGTACGAATACCATTAAAAGTAAATGGCTCGATGTAATCCATCCCGCTCTTCTGCGCTACGAAGGCAGAACCCCAGATTATTGCTGTGATAAGCAGCAATACGTTACTTTGCATTTTTTTGCTCATAAAAATTTCCTCTCATAATACAATATTAAGCCACGAGTCCATTCTATCAAATAACTGCCATTTTTGCAACGAAAATGGGGCTTTAAGCTACAATTTACTTAACTAAAGCGCCTCATATTTTACAGGTTCACCCTTTTCAAAATAGAATGTAAATCCTCTTGCCGGCTGCGGAATCCATTTCCAAAAATCCTCAACAGGAATTCCCATGAGCTGACACATTGCAGAAGCAATTACACCCCCGTGACACACTACGATTGATGTGCAGTCCTTGCCGCTATGTCTGTGTGACAGTTCTTTAAGTCTATGATACCCTATCAGTTCTTTTAATCCCTTTTCAGTCCTTTGGTAAAAGTCCTTGGCAGATTCGCCTCCCGGAAATCTGAAACTTCCATCAGTAGTACTCATCCATTTATCAAAGCCTTCCATCTCCTTTAACTCATCAAAGGTCTTGCATTCCCAGTCTCCAAAGTTCATTTCCTTAAGCAGTTCCATCTCTTTATATGGAACTTTACCATAAATTTGTTCAAGGGTCTGATTTGCTCTCATCATTCCTGATGAATACATATCTGCATCCTCACAGGATGGATAGATGCCTTCCTTGATATATCCGTCAATTTCTTTGATTCCTTCTTCAACAAGAGGCATATCCTCCCATCCGTAATACCATCTGTTTAATATTCCTTGTGTAATTCCATGTCTGATAAAATGAATACACGATTTCATAATAACCTTTACCTCTTTTTTATTTTATCTGCTGACCTATACCGCAGAAAACGCGGTAGACCTGGTCGGCTTCTTTTGACAAGTACAGCATGGCTCTTCCAACCATTTCACGCCAGGCTCTAAGGTCTTTTTCCATAGGAACAACGCCCTGAGAAATATCGTTTACAATTATTATTTTATCTCTAAGGGCTTCTATATTTTTTGCAAACTCATCTCTGGCCTCGGTTTCCTCTCTAACCCATCCAAGGATCCTTTGGTCAAGATTGTTAATGACCTTGCATGTATAATCTATATCTCCTGAATCTGTGCAGTCAAACACATCTTTCTCGCTCAAATTAAACTTTTCCAGTGCAAATTCAACCTTTCCCTGGTAAGCACCACCAAAAATTAAGACCATCATATCCTCCTACAAAATCAGCATTGCAAAAACTCCCATAAGTTCTGCCCACACGATGGAAAAGCCTGCAATATCGCCGCTCATTCCACCTAAGTTTCTCTTAGCATATGCACATGCAACTAAGCCGGAAGCTGCAGTAACCAGCATTACCAAAAGTGACGGAAGCCAGTGACTTGCAAAATACAGTCCGATGCCGCCAAAGATAATGCACTGAATTAGAATCAAAAGGGATGCCTTCTTTTTTTGTGCCATATCCTCGGCACCGGCACCTTTAGCATATTGGCTGTGCCCAATAGGTCTTGACAGAAGCACATTGGCACCTGCCACCCCGCGGCTTATAATCGGAATCAGGCAAAGGTCCACGAAATCAAGTCCCATACTTAGATTTGTCGAAATAACTGAATAATATGCAAGAATCATGAATACCACGCTGACTACAGAAAAAGCTCCGCAGTGAGAATCCTTTAGAATTCTCTGCCTGTCCTCAATTGGCTTTCTGGACATAATGGCATCCGTGCAGTCCATAAATCCATCTAAATGCATAAATCCGCAAAGTGCAAACAATGTGAACGTAACCACAAAGGACAGTACCAGATACGGCAATCCCAGCCATACCAGAAGCAGACAGATTCCCGCCCATATCAATCCCAAGATTCCTCCCACCGAAGGAAGAAATCCAAGCATATAATTCTTAAGATCATTATCCCATTTTTTTAAGGGACATGGCACTGTTAAAAAATTACCCCATGCCATGAACAATCCGATAAATATTTTCATCTTTTCTCCTACTTATATTCCTTTGTTTTCCTATTTATATTCCTTGATAAAACCGTATGCAACCTCTACCACCTGCTGGCATTCTTTTGCCAACTTCCTGTCAATATGAGCAAGCCCGCGGCGATATTCTTCTGTCAGCTCCTCGTAAAGATATGCATCGGAATATATGTAATCTGAAACAAAGACAGTATTGCCCGTCTTTTTTGCAAATTCGACAAGCTGCTTTGCAACTCTTTCAGGTGCAGACAAATCCACACTGCCATCCATTCTGAACATTTCATTCATCAAAAGGGCCGTAACGCTGTCCAAAAGAAATACTCCTTCAGGATCCACCTTGTCTCCCGTAACGGTATGACCTTCTAAGCACTGACAAATATCCTGTCCCTGCTCTATAGTCTCAAAGCCCCAGCCCTCACGCTCTTTCAGGTGGCGTTTTATCCTGGCTCTGTCTTCGTCATCCACAGGAATCATGGTAGCAAGATAGTACAGCGGCACATTATTCTCGTGAGCCATATCTCTGGCCACCTCCTGTGCATAATATGACTTGCCGTTTTTACATCCTCCGCTGATAAAAACATTCATTTAGAAGAAGTTTCCTTTCTCAGCCTCTGCCAGATAATCTGCATCGATAGCTCCTTCCGCGAAAGTTGCCATTTCATTCATTGTAGCACAAGCTGTCTCGATAATATTAAAGCTGATTGGACATCCACTGCCCTCTCCCAGTCTCATTCCAAGGTCGAAATATGGCTTTATGCCTATAGCATCAACTGCAATCTTATAGCCCTGTTCCTTGGAAAGGTGTGAGCCAAAGAGGAAGTTTTTTACATTTGGGCAAAGTCTTGTTGCCGCAAGAGCTGCCACCGCAGAAATATATCCATCCACAACTACAGGCAGTCTATAGTAAGTCGCACCGATAAATGCACCTGTCATTGCACATATATCGAACCCTCCTACTTTAGCTAAAATGTCTATTACATCATCGCCCTTAACCTTAGCCATTGCTTCATCTACAATTCTCTCTTTCTTGGCAAGGCCTTCATCGTTAAGTCCACCGCCTCTTCCTACAACCTGTGAACCTGTAGCTCCTGTCAAGGCAGCAAGGACACATGCACTTGTTGTAGTATTTCCGATACCCATTTCGCCTACGCCTAAAATGTTGTATCCACACGTTTTGACAGCCTCTGCAGCCTTAATCCCGCAAAGAATAGCCTCTACTGCCTGCTCTCTTGTCATTGCAGGCTCCTTTGCAAGGTTTTTAGTTCCGTTTGCAAGGCGATTATTGTAAATCTTGTTTGTTAGTCTTCCGTTTTCAACCATTGAGTCTGTGTATAGGGCATCAGGAATAGCCATCTTAACGCCTATGTCAACTACTAACAAATCTATATTAAAGTGTTTAGCCATAGAGCTTACACCGGTAAGTCTTCTGGTAAAGTTAATTGTCTGAGAAAGAGTTACAGACTGAGGTGCAGAGGCAACGCCTTCTTCAACCACGCCGTTATCTGCTGACATAATTACGATAGCCTTTTTATCAACGGTATTCTTAACCTGTCCTGTAATTCCGGCCATCTGAACAGAAATATCTTCAAGAGTTCCCAGTGCGCCTGTTGGCTTTGCAAGAACCTTCTGACGTTCCATTGCATCCTTTATTGCATCCTCATAAAGATGTCCTTCCTCATTAACCTTTGCTATGATTTCCTTTAACTGATTTTCCATTATGTCCCTCCTAACTAAACTAATCCCTTATCTATTAACCATTTGACACAAGCTTCGCATTCTCTCGCCTCAATGGTATATGTTATATCCTTATTACAGTTTTCTTCAATAACCTTAAAAATTGACATCATATCCAATGACCCTTTATCAAAGGCCCCATGGCTGTCGCCATCTCCGTCGTTGTTGTGAAGATGAAAATGTCCGATATATGGTCCCAGCACCTCAATCCATTTCTCAACAGGAATATCCTTAGATGTGACTGCATTTGCATGACCTGTATCAAGGCAAAGCTTAATTCTCTCATCAGTGATGTTTTCCATCATGGTTTTCATCATATATGGCTCGTCCTCTAAGACATTTTCAATACAAATTGAGAAGTCACCGGGCTTATCCTTCATAAAATCCTGCCAGAACTCCGCGCCCTTCTCAGCTTGCCATTCCTTGAAATACATGAAGGGGATCCATCCGTTGTGAACTATCATCTTTTTTACATCAAGGGCTCTGCAGAGTGCATAAGCTTCCTCAAGTCTTTGTCTGCCGGCTTCCCTGATGCGGTAATCTATCCCTGCAGGTATGATTTCCGTAAAAGGTCCATGCAAAACCGCTGCCTTGGCACCTGATTCTTCAAAGTCTCTGCTCATGGTTTCTAATAAGTTTTCCCTATTCTCAGGGTCTAAATCTTCCGAAATGCAAGGATGATTATATTCAATTCCTAAACCGTATTTTTTAGCAACCTCAATAGCATTATTCTGAAAAGTTGCTATATACAGCTTGTCTTTAAGATTCAGCATAAAATTTACCTCGTTAATGAGACATTATATCATAAAAAAGCCCATAAAAAAAGGACTGGGTTATTACACAATCCTTTTTAAATGGTTTGCACTATTGTTTTTCTTTTATTTACTATTTTACTAAGCAATATATAAGCAAAATAATAACAATGCAATTAATTAAGTCCTTTTTTGTAACCTTCTTTTCTTTAATAACTCTCGCCACAAAAATAACAATTGAAATAGCAATGCAAACTAAAATAATGTATTGGCAAATAGTATTAAGCATTGCATCTCCGATGTTTAGTATACGCGATACAGCGAAGAAGCAAATAACTGCTGCAAAAACTAATATCATTGTAGTTAAGTCCTTCTTTTTGTTTCCTTTTCCATCCATAATACTCAACCTCTTTAATCAGTGTATTCAGAAGCATCTAATGTATATCTATACCCTGTTACAATTCTTCCATCCTGATGTTTTGTAATTTCCTGTTTTAATAAATATAATGCGATACCCTTATTAGTTGCTTTACTCTTTATTCCAGTTTGAATCTTTGATAACCCTATTGATGCTAGTGCAGTTGCAATTCCTGCTGCTGTTATCGCTGCGCCACCAACTCCAGCATAAGAAATCATAACTAAAATAGCTCCTGCCACGGTAGAGAGAGTTGCCCCATCTCCCCTCGTTGTATGTTCTATGCATAATAACTCTGTTTTCATCGATTTGGGGACAATCAAATGAAAAATATCTCATGCTTTTGTCTCAAGCTATTATCGATCTTTTTTAAACAGCTTAATGAAGAAATCCGGGAGGCTACTCCACGATTTATCTTTCCCTGAAATTCTGCCGATGCCATTGCTTTGAGGCATTGTAAACTGCCCTTTACGTTCTCTTTCTTCATTGAATTCCTCATGCAGAATTCTGCTGTTATAAATCTTATTATCATCTTTTTTCTCAGTCATAATTAACACCTCACACAGATATTAGTGATATAGTATTCCTAAAAGGGACTCTAGAGCAGAACGCTCTCTTGTTTTAGAGCTGACGCTCGTGTAGCGTTCTTAGGTATAGTTGAATCCCTTTAATGCTTTGATAGAATTTCACACTCTCTTTACATATTAGCCTCTTATTCTTCATTGTATGAAACAACTGTAGGATGTGTACAGATTATATATCTTTAATGTACAACATCCCACATTTTCGTGTCCAGTTTTAGTTTACCACTGCAAATTGATGGACCACCATCTCAGCCCACCATTCTGTGCAATTACCCAACTTTGTCTACAGTCTGAGGATTTCGTTATTATACAATCCTTTTTCAATCAAACCCTAGCATAATAGCCATTCCTATTGTTCCCCAAGTTATTACATTGATCAGCTTATACTGTCCAATATCATACTGAAAATCTCCAAGCATTAATATCAACCACTCAATTATGTAAAATGCAGTTACCCTTTATCATTTATTTAATCATTGTTGTCTCACGGTTCATAAATTACTGTAATCAGCACATTTTTTCCAATCCCCATAGTGGATGGTACAATTACTTAGTGTAACGTAAAAAGCTTTTGGGAGATATCCTAAAGATTTTTATAAATCTCCTTTTTGATTTAGTTCATGCTAGTTTTCGTCTTATATGCGGTTGCCAAAGTACACAATTGAAGGAGAAATAAATCCTATAATGGCAGCTATGAGTCCAACGTAATTGCCCGCATTACCGCCTAATTGATCTCCAATAGTTACAAATATAAAAAAGGCAATACATCCACATATTAAAGATTCTATTAACAACAACCATCCGTTCTTCATATTCAACACCTCAAATTATATGTCCATAAGTAACATTAAACATATGCCTTCGCATATGCTTCATCTCCACTTACACATCTATATTCTGGTGTAAAAGAAATTGAATATCCACCACCAAAAGATACTGAAGGAGTTAATGTTACTATAGAATGACCATAGTTAGATGCAATTCCTACCTGCGAAATGCTACCACTAACACTCCATTCTGTTTCCATTTCACCAGATAAGGCCACCTTTTTATACTTTTTGTTTATTGTGTCCCACTCTTTGCCCATTGTTATCCTATAAAAAACACCTTTACCAGAGTTCTCAGTTTGAACCGTTCCATATTCACTTGTTTTTGTACTGTTTTTATTTCCATATGCATAATAGTTGACTTTAACATAAGCACTGTTTTTTGTAAAATTCTCACTTGTTGTCATTGCAACGATATCCGTACTGAGAAAGCTAGGCTCACTACTCCAATCCCATGTCATTTTTGTAGTTAGATATGTATTCCCTCCGCTTCTATACATCTCACTATAGCTTATAGTATATGTGACATTTCCGTATGTTTGTTGCGCACGCGTTGCATTTTTTATTTTAGATATATCCTCGTTGGAAAATCCCATATCAATAAGTTCTTCATTCGTAAGTTGTCTTAGTTCGCATATTATATCGTATTCAGAAATAGTTACGGTAGACGACTTTGGATAGAAAATCGCCTGCACACTCTGTAATCCACTATCAATTTTAACGGAGATATTATTAACATTTTCGTTTTCACTGCTTGCAAATACATTCATTGGTAATGACATAATTAAAGACATGACAATGAATATAGGCATAACCTTTTTAATAAACATCTTCATAATAGACTCCTTTCAATAATAATTATTTTACTAGTAACTAATCACACTGCTATACTTAGTAATGCTTTCTCTCTCAACACCTGCATAAGCTGTAATGTCAGCTTTTACTCTATATTTCGATCCTTTACTTACTGTTGCCGTTTTTTCAAAAGATATCATTGTCCCAGTTTTAGTTGAAGACCAATTATCAATTGTCTTCCACGTACTTCCACTATACTCTTGCAAATACATTCGAACCATTATTTTTGTGGTCTTTCCTAGTATCCCATTTACTGTAGTATTACAGTTTGCTGTGCCTCCATCAATCGCCAAATATGCATTAGCAGTAGTATAGTTTTGAGCCATAGGATTTATTTCTAAACCATTTTCCATAGTGGTCTTATGTCAATATAGTGGACACCGAAAGTGCGACTTTTATGCCGCACCTGCTGCATGAACTGCATCAGGGGTCTTGTAGCCAAGACTACTGTGAGTTCTCCGGTGATTGTACCAGGACTCAATGTATTCAAAAATGCTGTTGTAAGCATCGTTTGAATCTATGTACACTCTGCGGTAGACTTCTTCCTTCTTCAGGACAGAATGAAATGATTCTATGCAGGAATTATCGTAAGGGCATCCCCTTACGGCTAAATGAATGATGGATTTTCTTTTTTGCAAGATATTTTTCAAATTGGTCGCTTGTGTACTGTGTTCCTAAATCGCTATGTAAGATGATTCCTGATGGTTCTGTTACGTTTAGACAAGCATTTTCAACAGCTTTGACAGCAAGTTCTGCGGTCATAGTTGTTCCGTAAGCCCAACCAATAATTTTTCTGCTATAGAAATCCATTACTGATGCCAGATATGTCCATCCATCCTTTTGGGTATGGATATATGTGATATCAGTGCACCATTTTTGATTGATTCCGGTGGCTGTAAAGTCCTGTTTCAATATATTTTCCTTTTCGGGAACTGATTTATTGTCCGAAAAGTGGCGATATTTCTTGATTACAATTGAATGAATGCCAAGTAGTGCCATTCTTCGCTGAACTCTTTTAAGGCTGACATGCCAACCTTTTTCGAGTAATGCGTGATGAATTCCTCATCGAGTTTCTGATTTTCAACATCTCGGTTGGAGGATTTACGGTTAAGACATTTGTAGTAAGTGCTGCGGTTAATTCCAAGGACATTACACATAATCTTAACTGGATAGCGGTCTTGATATTTCGTTATGAAGGATACGATTTCATCTATTGTTTTTTGGCGAATATGGCTGTAGCTTTTTTTTAATATTTCATTCTCTATTTCAAGCTGTTGCACCCTTTTCTGCAACTCATTGTAATCCTTGAGTGAAACTGTCTGGTCCTCATCAATCTCGATTGATGGGGCATAGAGCTTCTTCCATTTGTAAATTGTTTGCTCGACTAAGCCATATTCTTCTGCGAGCTGTGCAATAGGTTTACCTGCCAGGTATAAATCAATGATTTGTCGTTTGAATTCTTCAGTGTATCTTTTACCGTTTTGGGCCATAGTGAAACACATCCTTTCTAAAATAGATTTTAATGTGTCGCACTTTTCGTGTCTACTAATTTATACTAACACCATAGACGGTTTGCAAATTAAAAATGTGACACATTTTAAGAATTTTCTTCTGTGCATAATAACTCTGTTTTTATCGATTTGGGGACAAATATCTCACACTTTTGTTTCAAGCCATTATCTATCTTTTTTAAACAGCTTAATGAAGAAATCCGGGAGGCTACTCCACATAAGGTAAAACTATAGGATTCCAATCATCACACCGAATATGACAATATAGCATTCGTTATAATTTAATAGCCAAAGGGAAACCGTACCATTTGTCCAAAAGTAAACTAACTTCGCAATTGATAGAAAAAATAACAAAACCAATAATATCTTAAAAATTCTTTTATTAATAAAGCTTTTTATCTGTACAAACTCCTTGACTATACTTCCAATAAGCAAACCAAGCAGAATCAAAGCTATTGTTTCAAAATAAATGAAAATTGGTGCATTTAAAATAGTATCGTGGCTGATCTCCCAACTATATGGTGGAACAAAATATTTTATAAAGATTGCTATATAACCGAGTAAAAGCAAGCCTTTACATATTAGCCTTTTATTCTTCATTTCAGCCTCTTATTCTTCATTGTATGAAACAACTGTAGGATGTGTACAGATTATCTATCTTTAATGTACAACATCCCACATTTTCATGTCCAGTTTTAGTTTACCACTTACAACAGTCTGAGGATTGCGTTATTATACAATCCTTTTTAAATCAAACCCTAGCATAATAGCCATTCCTATTGTTCCCCAAGTTATTACATTAATCAGCTTATACTGTCCAATATCATACTGAAAATCTCCAAACATTAATATCAACCACTCAATTATGTAAAATGCAGTTATACCTTTATCATAATATTTGTCTTTCCACTTTTCCAGCTTATTTTTCTTCTCGCAGTCCGTAAGCTTTTTCGAATATAATTTTTCTGCTAAGACAACTAAACCTGCCACAAAGAATCCCCAAGTCGCAAATTGCACTTGCCATAAAAAACCTACATTATATTTGTATATTGAAAAGATTAAAGCTACCCCTTCTAATAAAAATACTGCTCCAACTACTTCGCTGTAGGCTTTTTCTCTCCAATTCATCATACTCACTCCTTTCTGCTGTTATATTCAACATATGACTAAATACATACGCAAGCTTAACTACGATAATATTTGCTATGTTATACTACATTTGACATTTAAACTCATACTCTGTCGTATAGGAACCTGTTAAATTTGGTGTAGCATAATATTGATACTGATACTTCCATACTCTAGTTATTATTGGAGTAATAAACCCATTCGTATAATTCTTATGTGTATATGCTTTTATGCTATACGAAACGGACTTGGATTCAGGATTATATTGAATTAATTTTGACAAAACAGTTTTTGCCGCAAATTTCTTTGCCCCAGTTATTCCTACCCAGTTCGCAACACTCTTAAAAAGTGCCCCTCTGAAAGCAGAAAATGTTAAAGAACGAAGTGCCACATTAAATTTGATTGCGGTTTTATTATAATTCATAGTAGTCTGTAAATATGTATAGTCAGTAGTGTCTCCATATGGGCAGCTGTCTTGAAACCACGTTTCAGTTGCAAGCGGCATAACAGCATTACCATCATTTAGACTTTGTTTTTGTCCAATCATGGTCATCACAACTTCCTGCCCATCTATAATAACTTTACCCTCTTTTGTCTTCGTAAAAATGTTCATTTTTTCATTTTCTGTTATCTTTACAGTATAGGCATCATCTGTATTTTCTATCACTTCTATGGTATTGATTACATCCCCAAAATCAAGGATATATTTTCTGGTTGCTAGATTATTCTCCTGGAGTTCATTTATATTGGTTATTTTAGAATCAACGAGAGCCCCCATATCATCCAAAATTTTCAAGTCGGCGTTTATATATGAATTTAATTCTGTCTCCTCATTTATATCACTTTTCTGCAACAAGTTTTCTCTGTGAGACTTATTCTCCATCAGCTGAATGTCTGTACCTGCAAAAGTAATTGTACTCATTTGCATCACTACTAAAGATATAATTAATGCTACAGCGCATCCTCTCATTCCCTTTTTCATTAAGGTTCTCCTTCCTTCAAACATCTGTTTTAATTACTCTAAATTTTTAATATTTCTTTCCAAATATGTTTCTTGTATTGCTCAGTGTTTGTATTATTCAAAACTTTTCACGACCACATTTGACTCCCCGCCTCCACTAATTTAATGAAATAAACTGCATCTTTTCCTTATTCATAAAATATCACGTTATTTTATATATGTCAATATTATATATCATTTTTAATAAAACGTACCTTCTTTTTTTATATAATTCATTGACCTTTTTATTAGTTTTATGGTAAAATTTTTAAAAAATAAAAAGAAGTGATGAAATTGAAAGCTAAAACTGAAGACAACAAAAGAGATATACTAGAAAATTTTGAGGCTCAATTTAAAAAATCCACTTTACCCCTCATGGTATTAAAAATTCTTTCTGAGCGCGAAATGTATGCCTACGAAATCACACAGATTGCATACGAACGTAGTAAAGGGAAATATAAAATGCCCTTGCTATACACAACTTTAAGAAAACTGCAGGAGCAAGGTTTTGTGGTAGAAAGCAAGAAGGTCGTTTCTAAGGATAATCGTGTAAGAATATACTACAAGCTTACCGATGATGGACTTGTATATTTGGAAAATATAAAAAGTATGTACTTAGATCTGACTGCTAAAGTACATTCAATTGTTTACGATGAAAACTAAAAGGAGAGAAAACTATGAATCCGAGTAAAAATGATGCTGTAGAACGCTATTTGAACCGAATCCGTCAAGAGATTTATAATCTTGCACCGATAGATGATTTTATCGAAATGCTGCGAAATGATTTATATGAATATGAAAAGAGCAATCCTGACTGTACAGAAGAGGATCTCGAGTCAGAGTTTGGAACCCCTGAAGAAATCGCAAAAGATTATCTTGATGAAAATAATGTGGTACAACCTAAAGAAGTTGCAAAGTCAAAAAGAAAGAAAAACATCATCATTGCAATATTAATTGTTGCGTTAGTCGTAGTGAGCGCATACTTGATTGATTTACACCGCCACCAACAAGCAATGGCAACAGATGTTATTATTATTGAGGATTAATATCTGTTTAAAGTAATCTTTAATGTGGAGGAAATAAAATGAAACACAAACTAACTATATGCATGGTTATTTTAGCACTAGTTGCCCTCATGGTAACACCTGTTTCTGCAGCGACAACTTTCATTCAATCAGATGCTTTAACAGAAATTGAGGTATATGATGACGGTTCATATGCGGTTATCGAGACCACAGTAACTTCACCAAGCATCTCAACATTTGCAACAGCGCAAACAAAAAGTGCAAGCAGAACCTATACTTACTACAGTGCAAGCAGCGTAAAAGAGTGGGATTTCACTGTAAAAGGAACATTCAGCTATGACGGCAGTACCGCCAAAGCAACGGCTGTTTCTACTAGTTATAACATTTATGTTGCAGGTTGGAGTTTGGTCTCTCGCGACTCTTCTAAATCCGGAGCCAAGGTAACAGCTACAGGGAATTTCAAATATAAAACGATGACAAAATCCACAACAATTGGTTTAAAATGTTCTCCTTCCGGAACAATTTCAGCGGCATAGGTAGATCTCCTTTAGTAGAACCCAAAACTAATGCAAATATGTACAGGTAATGATATGTGCCCTCCTTGCTGGACAACTAATATCCAGTGCGGAGGGTTATTTTTATGTCTACTCATATGAGTTCAAAAGGAAATTTATATATATTTGTTGATAAAATTGAGGAATCATGTAAATTTAAATTTTTGAGATATAAAGTAAGTGGTAAACCTGTATTTATTATTTAGAAACCCAGATACACTTCATAACACCCGGAAATGATTAGAAGGCTACCGTCACAATTCCAAGCCAGAATATTGCACCAGTAGCCTATTATTTACTATTTATTCTTATTTTTCTTCTTGGTCTTTTTTAGGTTCCAACCCAACCACTGCTGCCATCACAATCCACATAATGGCGCCTATAATTAATGGTATTACATGAGATTTTTCCATATGTAACGATACATAGATTGAGTACACTACCAGACCTAAAAGAATTATGCAAGAAAAAATACTAATACTCTTTTTAAGGGGAGTATCCAAACCTTGTTGAAAAAAGGATGTGTTTTTCAGCCAGCTTGCTAAACATAATGCTGCAATTAAATTAATGTTACTTGAATTTAATTGCCAGTCATTGTCTGCAGCTTGAAGAAACCTAGCGACACAATATATTGTTGCAAGTACTGTGGTTATAATAACATCTCTTTTCTTGTTCATTTATGGTACCTCCTAACCCTGCATATTATATTTGTAAACTTTTACATTTTTTTGAGCACCAGCATAACTTGCTTTAGAATAAAATGTGCTGTCATACTTATATATGAATGTGAATAACGAAGGTATATATCCACTGCTATAATTTTTATGCGTGTATACCTTTGATTTACATGACATATACTTGCTATATGGATCTTTGTCTATAAAATATTGATAAATATCATCGCTAGCACCGAGTGCAAAGCTTACTAGCTCACCTTCAAGTCCAGACATGGCTGCCCCCATTATTTCTACGAGCACGCTCAATGCAATTTTATATATTTGTTGCGTTAACGCAATATTAGAAACATTTTCATTCTTTTTAAAAACATTATAGTCCGCAGCCGTTCCATATGTAACGGAATCTTTCCAATATATTGTAGCTCCTGCTCTAGGCATTACTCCAGGAACAGTGCTCTCCGAAGTTATATTTTTTTCTCTTGTGATTTCTACCTTATTTCCGTCTAATACTAGATCACCATTTTTGTATATTTCGAGGATATTACATATTTCATCTTGTTTTACCTGAATAACTACCTTTTCATCAGAGTCTTCTAATATCACTATTCTGTTTTGAATATCACCAATTTCAACTTTAAACTCAGTTTTATCCACATCTCCAACCTTAACTGTTTCAGTATCAATAATAGTTGCAAACTGCGTGATACCAATCTCATCAAGAGTTTTTTTATCTCTACTCACTTTTTCCACACTGGTAATTGCAAGTGCTGGTTGAAGTTGTGCAATAAATACACATGCCGCTAATACTATCGCTATGATTTTCCTCTTCTTTAAATAATTCATAGTTAATCTCCTTCCTCAACAATCTAAACAAATATATTTAACCCCTCTTTATGGAAAGAATATCACACTCTATAATATATGTCAATATTATATATCATTCTTTAATTAATATATTTGTTTTAACAGCATCTTCCATTGACCTTTTCCTTTCTTTTATGATAAAATAGTAAAAAATAATGACAAAAAAGAAGTGATGAAGTTGAAAGCTAAAACTGAAGACAACAAAAGAGATATACTGGAAAATTTTGAGACTCAATTTAATAACCCACTTTACCATTCATGGTATTAAAGATTCTATCTGAGCGCGAAATGTATGCCTACGAAATCACACAGATTGCATACGAACGTAGTAAAGGGAAATATAAAATGCCTTTGCTATACACAACTTTAAGAAAACTACAGGAGCAAGGTTTTGTAGAAGAAAGCAAGAAGGTGGTTTCTGAGGATAATCGATTAAGAATATACTACAGGCTTACCGATGATGGTCTTGTATATTTAGAAAAGATAAAAAGCATGTACTTAGAACTTATCGCTACAGTACAGTCAATTGTTTACGAGGAAAACTAAAAGGAGAGAAAACTATGAATCCGAGTAAAAATGATGTAGTAGAACGCTATTTGAACCGAATCCGTCAAGAGATTTATAATCTTGCACCTATAGAGGATTTTATCGAAATGTTGCGAAATGATTTATATGAATATCAAAAGAGCAATCCTGACTGTACAGAAGAGGATCTCGAGTCAGCGTTTGGAAGTCCTGAAGAAATCGCAAAAGATTATCTTGATGAAAATAATGCGGTACAACCCAAAGAGGTTGCAGAGTCAAAAAGAAAGAAAAACATCATCATTGCAATATTAATTGTTGCGTTAGTTGCAGTGAGCGCATACTTGATTGATTTACACCGCCACCAACAAGCAATGGCAACAGATGTTATTATTATTGAGGATTAATATCTATTTAATGTTCTCCTTCCGGAACAATTTCAGCGGCATAAGCAGATCTCATTTAGTAAAACCCAAAACTAATGTAAATATGTGCAGGTAATGATATGTACCCTCCTTGCTGGGCAACTAATTTCCAGTACGGAGGGTTATTAACTTGCCATTTACTGTTTTATTCTTATTTTTCTTCTTGGTCTTTTTTAGGTTCCAACCCAACCACTGCTGTCATCAGAACCCACAATAAAGCTGTTGCTATTGCCGATATTAGGTGTACATTTTTCATCTGTAACTTCACAATTACCGAATACATTACCAAGCATAAAAATATTACACAAGATATCACTGTTATTGCTTTTTTTATCGGTTCATCGAGCCCTTTCGTAAAGAAGCGTGTAGTCCTACACCACCAAATAAGACCAAGTGTGGCGAGGATATTTAAATTGCTATACGGCAAATACCACTGATGATGAAACCCTTCAACAAAGGCACCAACGCAATATATTATTGCACTGATTGAAATCATTATAACATCGCGTTTCCTTTCCATTCTTCCCTCCAATTACCCCTGCATATTATATTTGTATGCTTCAACTTCAGGTGATTTTTCTCCTCCATATCCAGCCTTTGAATAACAGGTTGTTTTAAATTTATATATGTAGGTAAACAAAGAAGGAATATAACCACTTTTATAATTCTTATGCGTATATATTATTGATTTACATGACAAATGTGTTGATTGAGAGTCACGTGCCTTAAGATAGCTATATATCTTAGTACCTGCATCCGTTGCAAAACTAACGATTCCACCCACACCCGCACCAACTGCTCCACCTACAGCATAACCTATGGCTCCGCCTAGTACAGTTATTAATGCTGATAACGCTATATCTCCTAGCATTTTATTTAAGTTAATATCAGAAATATTTTCATTTTTTAAATAATTACTATAATCACTTGAACTGCCATATGAAACCTTATCTTTCCAATATATTGTAGCTCCTGCTCTAGGCATTACTTCAGGAACAGTGCTCTCCAAAGTTATATTTTTTTCTCTTGTGATTTCTACCTTATTTCCGTCTAATACTAGATCACCATTTTTGTATATTTCGAGGATATTACATATTTCATCTTGTTTTACCTGAATAACTACCTTTTCATCA
>JAQXRN010000176.1 GCA_029218545.1 Bacillota bacterium
AAACCGTTTATTGCAGCAGTTGAAGGCAAGGTGTTCGCAGGTAATTGGACTGCCCAAAACGGAGATTGGATGTAGTTGTTAATGATAATATAAAAATGTACATTTGATCATTAATATTTACATCAGAGAAACAAAACAGGCAACTAGTATAAAAACGAAAAAACACATATCGTTCCAAAGAACTAAAGCTTTGAATCCAAGTATTTCCAATGGGCATCAAGCTTTTTTTAACAACAAAGTGCCATAATAAACATAGCACCAAGACAATGCAACGCTTATTACCAAAAGTAGGTCAGGACAGTTTTAAAAAAAGCTAAAACCCTTGGATTTCCAAGGGTTTTTATAGTTTATGCGACTATTCCCACTCAATTTTAGGTTTCCTCTTTAGCTTATTTGCACCCCATATTGTATTTTAAAAGGCGATTTTAACATCGATTTTCCGCTCAATGTTTTGCTTGTAGAAATTTTTGTTGCAGAAAAAGTTGCAAATTTGCTTGCGGGATGGTGTCGGGTGGTTCAAATCATTGGAAGCAATTGCTTATGTGCTATTGTTTTACTTCTATTCTTCTTATGCCACTGCATTAGCATTTATCTGATCTATTACCTTACGTATTCCCATCCAGACATTAATATCCTGGAACAGTTCTACTACGCTTCCCTTGTCTGTGAATGGTGATTCTTGAAGTACTGACAGATCTTTCATCATGCCATTGTGAACAATGTATTCAACTATCTGGTTAACAAAGTATATCTGTCTACTGTCAAGATTTGTTTCATCTAAGAATTCAGAGAAAGCCTCCTTAGCTGCATTCATTTCAAGGCCTACTATTTCACGAACAAATTCGCCCAGTGGTTTTTCACCAATCTCTTTCTCGTAATCTTCTTTTGAACCCACTTCGCCCCAAAGAATGCCCTCAAGGGTTTTAACATCCAGTTCTGTGAGGGGTTTATTAGTCTTCAGTTTTGCGATTACTAAATGGTCCTGATGCTGTCTTACATAGAATTCAGCTTTCGCCTTATAATTCTTTAGTTCATCATTTTCAAGTTCAGACTCTCTCCACTCTGACGATAGAATATCATCATCAAAGTGAGTATCATAAATAATCTTAGGACCTTTTGGAATGTATTTCATCAAATGACGAAGTTCTGTTCTTATCTGTTCAAAATCATTTATGTCTGCATTGTCAACATAATCAGTTTCTATTATGTTTTTGATCAGGTCAGATTTAGCCTGAATTTCTGGTATGTTTGCAACGCCTGCAACTGCAGTCACACGCTTTAATAAATCATTTCTTGCACGATTATTTTTGTGCCCGGCAAGATAAGCAAGCTCAATTGCATATACCAAAGCGTCAAATCTAACAGCAGAAATCTCGTCTTCTTCCGGAAGAATCAGCGGTGCAAGTTCTTCTCTGACCACTAATGTATCTTCATACGTCAACGCAGCATAGTTCGTGTCATGCGAATACATGTCCACATATTTCAGATGTTGTCTTACAGCAAAGTTTTCTCTGTTCAATCTACTTACGTTCTCAACAAGAATATCTACAAGATCCTTCCTGAATGAAACCAAGTAATCTGTCTGATAATGAATATCCTGAAGCTTGTACGCCATCTGGAACCTTAAGTTGAATATTGCACCCTGGAGAGCGATCATATTAGCAGTAGCCTTGCCTTTATTCATTCTGAAAAACTCGAAGTTACCACAGAAATCAAAGATGTAGAACTTATCTTTGTTTTCCCCATCAATAAGGCCCTCACAAAGTCTAGTCCCTCTGCCTATCATCTGCCAGAATTTCGCTTTACTCATTACCTTCTTAAAGAATACCAAATTAACTACTTCAGGCACATCAATTCCAGTATCCAGCATATCAACAGATATTGCTATCTGTGGTAACTTTGCAGGATCTGAAAACTCATCAATCGCACTCTGTGCATATGTCATATAGTTGTCGATAACCTTTGCAAAACCAGGAAGATGTGGATATTCCTTGTTAAACACCTCGAGAATTTTTTCTGCATGATCATGATTCTTCGCAAAGATAATTGTCTTTCCTACACGTTCTCCGTAATCAATGCGAATGCCTTCTGTCATCAAAATATGAAGCACATGCTTTATAGTGTCAACATTGAATATCCAAGTGTTGAGCGCTGAAGATTCTATTCTTTCTGGAAGCTTTCCGTCTTCATCTTCGAAAGTATTTTCGTATTCTTCCTTTTCTTCTTCTGTCAGATCTTCGTATGCAATGCCCTGCTCAATAAATTTAAGCTTTGTTTCTACCGAAAGATAGTCTACTAGATAACCATCTTTTACAGCCTGTGCCAGCTCATAACCATAAGTAGGAACACCATTTTCAAGTTCGAAAATCTCATAAGTATTTTTATCAATCTCGTCCTTTGGTGTCGCTGTCAAACCAACCAGCGGAGCATCAAAGTAATTAAAGATGTCCTTATATTTGTTGTAAATCGATCTGTGCGCTTCATCGCATATAATCAAGTCGAAATGCCCGCATGTAAACAGCTTACCCTGATCATCCTGTACAGAATCAATGCAGTTCATCATTGTCTGGTAAGTTGAAAACACGCAATGTGCATTATAGTTATCCTTTTCTTCGCAGAGATTCGTAACAGAAAGATCCGGCAGCAAGTTCGCAAAGCTTCTCTTAGCCTGTGTAACCAGAGAGTTTCTGTCTGCAAGAAACAGGACATTCTTTATCCATCCGGCATTAAGCAGCACATCCGTTAAAGCAATTACTGTTCTAGTCTTGCCTGAACCAGTGGCCATTACAAGCAGTGCCTTCCTGCGGTTCTTTTTATCAAAGTTCTCACACACCGCTCTTATTGCAGCTTCCTGATAATATCTGCCTGCAATATCCTTCTTTACATCGACAAATGCCAGACTGTTCTTTGTTGACTGAAGGTTAAACAGCTTTTCCAGGTCTCTTTTAGAATAAATGGCTGCAATCCTTCTTTCAGGATACTGGTTATCTACAATGCGGGTTTCAAAGCCATTAGTTAGGAATATAATCGGTCTTCTTCCACACTGTTTTTCAATTATATCCGCATACAGTTTCGCCTGTTGTCTGCCTTTTGCAACATCTACACAAGTCCTTTTAGCTTCTATTACTGCAAGCGGTTTGTGTGCATCATCGTATAAAACATAATCTGCAAATCCCACTTCGGACTTGTTTGGCATTCCCGGAAGTTCAACTTCATTAAGCCAGTTGCTTCCCTCCTGCCATCCGGCATCCTGAAGCATTGTATCTATATATATCTTTCTTGTCTTATATTCTGACAAGTCAAGCGGCTTTGGATTGTATGTTTCCTGCTGCTTTTCTCTCTTGCCTGTCAGTTCTTCTCTAAGCGCTTTGTTTTCAGCCATCAGAGTTTTTAAATCAAGCTCAAGCTGTGCAGCAGCATCTCCTTTTGCAGGTTCTGAAGCCGATAGCAGTTTTTCATCAAACTCAGTTTCGATATAGTTCTCTGCATAGCAATATGCCACAAAATCCAGGAAGATGTGT
>JAQXRN010000177.1 GCA_029218545.1 Bacillota bacterium
CATGCAGAGGTATGCTATTTTGCGTCAAGTTTTGGAGCTTATATATTGGGAATTTATCTGGCAAGACATTTAAATTCCGGAAGAAAAGCCTTTATGCGCTGTGCAGCTGTGTGCTTTCCGCAGATTATTTTAGGAAATGCAGATGCTGAACAAGATTCGGATAAAAGAGCTGAATTAATGGAAAAGGGATATGTGGAGATTAAAATCGGCGGAGATAATCCCGTAAGATTTACTTTGGGATTTTTTGAAGATTTAAAGAATAACGATTTGTTCAAAATATTTGATGATAATGCACCACAAAATGTGAAAATGCAGTTTGTTCACGGAGAAAAGGATCCTTTGGTTCCTGTGGAGGCAGTGCAGGAGTTTGCAGCAAAGCATGAATATCCAATAACCGTTGTACCTAATGAGGGACATTCCATAAGCGATTACAAGGAATCCCCCGCTTTTGTTGCAGAACTGGCCTATGACTTTTATAATAATACAAGAAAGGAGCTTTAAAGTGAATAATAGAGAAAAGAAGGGTTTCACCCTGGCAGAGCTCCTTATAGTTGTTTCAATAATAGGTGTTCTGGTGGCAGTTGCCATACCGACTTTTACAAACCAGCTTGAAAAAAGCAGAGAAGCTACTGACTTTGCCAATGTTAGAAGCGCATATGCTGAATTAATGGTAGCAGCTATATCAGAAGATGTGGATTCTCCTTTCTATAGGAGCGATGGAACCTTTGCTGCTGAAGTTTCGCTTAAGCAGACGAGGGACGGATGGACAACAAAAATGGATGGTGTTGTTGTAGGTGGAGTGGCTTATTCTGACCAGGTTCATTGGCGTAGAAAACCAAAGGCAGGAGGAAAGTGTAAGATTTCATTTTCTGATGAGCAGGTTTTCCTCGATTGGGGAGGAAAAGAAGACCATATTAATCAGATTTCTGCAGCAGATTTCTTAACCAAGGATATTTTATCTTCACTTCTAGGAGAGGATTATAGTTTTTCTTTGATTGCATCAAATGAACCTCTCCATCAAGGCGGTGGAACAAATGCTTTCGTTGAGTTTGCAAAGAAACAAGGTATTGATCTGGCAGGGGATTATGATGCAAAAACATGGCAGATATATGTGAAGGATCCAACCGGAGGTAATATTGCAGGTAATGATTTTCTTTCTAATCCGGCCATGTACTGGTCTACAGTAGAAGTTGATAAAAGCATGGTAGGAAAATACGTACCTGTAATCGGTTATCGTGACGGTAAGTATGATGTTTATCGTGCGGAAGTGGTAACATACAACAAAAATACAGTAAATGAATATTCTTCAATAAAATATAATTTTGCAAATATTACTGAGGCTGGTGGTAGTGCTTCATTCCAGTTCGATAGTTATGAACAGGCGAAAGCTGCTTATGACGATTTGCTAAAATCCTATAATACAAATAAAACCGTTTCAAACGAAGATTTAAGCAGAAACAATCTTTAGGAATAAATAAACAATAATGCATGTGCACACCGTGCAGTATTTAAGCATAGCTGAGGTTATGCCTGAATGCTGCACTTTTTTTATAACAGTGCAAAGTACTCCTCGATATATGCAAGTTGTTCCAAAATTGTTGAAAAAACACAAAGTTTAAGTATATTATTTCAATAGGAGGCGGGGCCATGAAAAGAAAGAATCAAGCCTGCCCTGAGTCAGAAATTTTATTTGATATATGCGAGAAATATTAACAGGTGAATTCATCAGGACGGATTCCAAGGCGTAAAGATAATCATTTAAAAATGCTAAAATAGGTATTTACAAAGTATAACGCTTGTTATATAATGACACCAGATGTTATTTATAACAAGCGTTATTATTAAGGGGTGATTATATGCCAGCAATAAAGAAAATAAATAAAGAGGATATAGTGAGGGCATGCGTTGAGATTATAAGGGCAGAAGGCATTCAAAGCATCAATGCCAGAAGAGTTGCAAAGGAGCTTGGGTGCTCCACCCAGCCAATTTACTATATTTACTCCAATATTAATGAAATGAAGGCGGATGCATTAAGGGGGATTTCAATAATCTTTGATGAGGCAATGTTAAAGTGCAACTATGACAAGCCTGCATATAAGGATATAGGCAGAAACTATATCCAATTTGCAAAGGATGAGCCTGTGTTTTTCAAAATACTTTTCAGCAGTGAGATGCACGAAAAGGCCTATGCCTTTATGGATATAACAGGACCATCTAAAGAAATATATGAAACCATCAGGAATCAGACAGGCTTATCTGAAGAGGATGCCAAGGATTTCCACCTCAAGATGTGGCTG
>JAQXRN010000178.1 GCA_029218545.1 Bacillota bacterium
GCACCTTAAACTGCTTATTCTTATACATGTTGCAGAAAGTACATTTATTGTGTGAACAACCGATTGTTACCTGTACCAGAAGGCTGTAAGCCTCGCTTGGAGGTCTGTAAATATCGCCAACGTAACGCATAAAATTCTCCTATAATAATCTAATCAAACCAAACTATTACTTTAATTACATTCTTTCCGGTGCTTCCATGCCAAGAAGTGCCAGACCGTTTTTAATTGCGGCCTTTGCAGCATAAACAAGTGCAAGCTTAGCAACCTTTTCTTCTTCGTTATCAACCAGGATGTGTTCATCATGATAGAAACGGTTAAAGCCCTGTGCCATATCTACAATATGTCTTGTAAGCACTGATGGTTCATACTTCTCACCTGCATCGATAATCACCTGAGGAAGTGCATATATAAGCTTTGCTAATTCATAAGCACTTTCACTTGTAATATATTCAGCCTTGATATTTGAAGCATCTAACGCCTTGCTAACAGCTTCTTCGCCTGCATTGCGGAGCACGCTTGCTGCTCTGGCATGAGTATACTGAACATATGGACCGGTTTCGCCATTAAAGTCAAGTACCTTATCCCATGAGAAAGTATAATCTTTAATTCTGTTATTGGAAAGCTCCTGGAAAACAACTGCACCGATACCAACCTGTCTTGCAGTTTCTTCGATATTGTCAGTGTTTACGCCTTTTTCCCTGATGATTTCTCTAGTCTGATCAACTGCCTTGTTTAATACATCTTCAAGGAAAACAACTCTGCCGTGTCTTGTTGACATTGTACCTTCTTCAAGGCTGACAAGGCCGAACGGAATGTGTACGCAGTCCTTTGCCCAGTCAAATCCCAGCAATTCGATAATCTTAAACCACTGCTGGAAGTGAAGGTTCTGCTGAGATGCCACAACATAAATGTTCTTATAGAAGTTGTAGTGTTCCTTTCTGTAAACAGCAGCTGCAATGTCCCTTGTGATATATAAGGAAGAACCGTCGGATTTCTTAATTAAAGCCGGAGTCATTCCATAAGGTTCAAGATCTACAATCTGAGCTCCCTTTGATTCCTGAAGAAGACCCTTTTCTTCCATCATTTCAACGATTCTAGGCATCTTATCGGAGTAGAAGCTTTCACCTGCATAGGAGTCAAAGCTGATTCCCAGCATATCATATACTCTATTGAATTCCTTCAGTGATTCATCACGGAACCACTGCCATAGCTCAACTTCTTCCTTTTCGCCTGCTTCAAGCTTAACGAAAATCTCTCTCGCTTCGTCTTCAAGCTCAGGATGAGTTTCAACCTCTACATGGAACTTTGTGTAATAGCTCAGAAGAGTCTTAATAGGCTCATTGACGACATCTTCCTTGTTACCCCAATGTCTGTATGCACAGATCATCTTGCCGAACTGAGTGCCATAATCTCCAAGATGATTGATTCTTGTAACATCGTAGCCCATTGCGGAATAAATCTTATTGATTGAGTTGCCGATTACTGTGCTTCTGATGTGTCCTATGTGGAAAGGCTTTGCAATGTTTGGTGATGAGAATTCAACTATTACAGGTCTTCCCTGACCTACATTGCTCTTACCGTAATCATCGTTTTCTTTTAATACCTCTTTTACAACATCTTCAACAAAGGCTTCCTTTGATATGAACATGTTAACATATGCGTTAACAGCTTCAACCTTTTCAAAGATAGCGTTTTCTTTGATTCCTTCTGCAATTCCTGCCGCAATAAGAGGAGGAGCCTTTCTCAATGTCTTTGCCAGCTTAAAGCAAGGAAAAGCATAATCCCCCATCTTTGAATCCTGAGGCACTTCAACCATGCTCATGATTTCGCTTAGTTCAAGTCCTTCTACATGTTCAGCTATGATTTTTGCAATTTCTTCTTTGAAATTTACCATTTTATTTTCTCCTTTTCGGTAATAACTTCAATACCGTCTGCTAAAAGCATTTCGGCAAAAACACCGTTTCCTTCTTTCAGTGTATGAGTGAAAGTTCCATCATATATACTGCCGCAGCCGCAGGACGGACTGTTTGCCTTTAATATCGCACCTTCAATAGGTTCCCCCTGAAGGTCGGCCATCAGCATGCAGTTATTATATGTCAGACTTGCACCCTTTATAAATTCTTCTGTAACGTTTTTACCCTCTTTGTTTATAACCAGCCTGCCTCTTCTCTCTGCAGGTGGTCTTGGACAGGGAAGATTCCCTGCTCTTTCGGGGCAAACAATAATATGTTTGTGTTCCTTACAGAAGTTTATTACTTCTTCATTGGCGTTATTTCCGCCATCATATTTGCAGTCGTGCCCAAGCAGGCACCCACTTACTATATACATCTGTTACTCCTTTAAAGTCACAATTGTAAC
>JAQXRN010000179.1 GCA_029218545.1 Bacillota bacterium
CTTTTTTTTAATAAATAGCAAAGGGCTTTCCACATAAGTAAAGACCCTTGCAAAATGAGCGCGATTGGCGGAATTGGCAGACGCACTAGACTTAGGATCTAGCGGGCGACCGTGGGGGTTCAAGTCCCTCATCGCGCACCACATATGCGGAAGTGGCTCAGGGGTAGAGCATCGCCTTGCCAAGGCGAGGGTCGCGAGTTCGAATCTCGTCTTCCGCTCCAACAAGAACTTACGAACTATTTGGTTTGTAAGTTTTTTTATTTATTCAATTTCTACATCTGACCTCTTTTTTAGCGTAAATCAACAAATTTAAATAAAGAGGACATAAATAATTTTTATATACTTAAAACTTAACACTTGACTCTCACCGTAAGGGGAGACCGTAGAATCCTTCTTGTAGCGAAATACAAGGAGGTTTTTTTATGGATGAAGAATATATCTGTGTTAGAAATTTGGCTAAATCATTTGAAAATCTCAAAGTAAATGTATAAGGTTGAACAAAGACTTTTCTTTAGAACGCCGGACGTAATCATTTTTAATTTGGCCATGCCTCTTGTAACATTAATACTGATTACTATTATAACCGGAAACAAGGATGCTGCAGATTCAGGATTAACATTTCTTCAAAGCTCGTATGTGGCGCTTTCTACAGTTGGAATCTGCTGCAGTGCTTTTATGAGTATACCAATTTCTATTGTAGAATATCGATCTCAGGGAGTATTGAGAAGAATGTACTGCAGTCCATGTTCGCCTGTAAGACTGTTGGCCTGCGATACTGTAGCCAGTGGCGTAATGGCTATTGTTTCAACATTGATTTTAACCTTTGCCGCTGTTGTCATTTTCGGATACAGAATGGCAGGAAATGTTATTTTGTATATGGGGGTATGGTTTCTTACAATGATCTCAATGTTTTCTATTGGACTCATGGTTGCCAGTCTGTGCAGAAGTACGAAATCAATGAATGTTGTTACAAGCCTGATATATTTTCCTATGCTGTTATTCTCAGGGGCGACTATTCCGGCGGAAGTTTTTCCAAGGGGACTTAGGGCTATTGCCGATGTAATGCCTCTTGGAGTAGGTATTAATTTATTGAAATATGTATCAATGGGGTGTTATGATAAAATAATGATACCGGTTATCACCCTTCTTATCATCGCCGTAATTTGCGGCACTGTTTCGATTAAGACATTTAGATGGGAGTAAGACTATGAAGATGAAGCATAAACATGAACCTTGTAAAGTGAAAACAAGTAACACTTTATATAAAATCGGTATGTTTGCTGCTATGAATCATATTACGGTAAAGACCTTGCACTTTTATGAGGAGCAAGGTCTGCTTCTTCCTGTATATATCAATGAAGAAAACGGCTACCGTTATTATGAGTTATCACAGATGGCCGAAATACACCAGATTACAGCTTTGAAAATGGCAGGGTTTACATTAGATGAAATTGCGCACATAAAATCAGGAGCGGATGAAGAAGCAGTACTGCTGAAGAAAAAGTCAGAGCTAATTTCAAAGATTGCAGACCTTACAAAACAGATTGCTATAGTAGATGGATATTTGTCTAAAAACAAAAAAGGCCTTTCCGCACCGGTGCTTATTAAAAAAATTCCGGAAATAACTGTGGCAGCAATGCAGGCGAGAATAGAATCATACGATAGGCTGTTTGACATGATGCCGAAAATGGGAAGTATCATGGAAAAAGTCGGATGTGAATGTGCAATACCGGAATACTGCCTTACCAACTATCTGGAACCGGGATACAAGGATGAAGATATTTTGGTTGAATTCTGCGAATCGGTTACCGAGGCAAAAAAAGAAATCGATGGATTATATTTCAGAACACTGCCCGAAATTACGGCAGCATGCATTTTTCACAAAGGATCGTATGGTACATTTTCAGAATCATATGAAACAGTATTAAAATATATAGAAGAAAACGGGTATGAAATTGACGGTGAAATCAGAGAAAGCTATATTGATGGAATCTGGAATAAAGAGGATGAGAGTGAATGGCTATCAGAAATACAGGTCCCTATTAGGAAAAAAGATTAATAAAATGTTGACAAAGACAGAAAAAGGTGGTAATATAACAAAGCTGTCGCTTGAGAAAGACTGAGAAGACAAACTAAAAAAACTTGAAAAAAGTAGAAAAAGGGTGTTGACAAAGGGCTTAACAAGTGATAATATAAATAAGCTGTCTGATGACAGCAAAGAACCTTGAAAACTTCATAGTATGGAAATTTAGTCAAATAAATTGAAACAATCAGCTAAATTGGTAAGACAATTAAGCGGAGAGTTTCCGACAATTTC
>JAQXRN010000180.1 GCA_029218545.1 Bacillota bacterium
AAAGGCTCTAAATAAATAACGCCTTCTGCCTTTCTCTGACAATGTTACAATAAACAAAAAAAAGACCGGTAACTATTTTGTCACCGGTCAATTATTATTAATAAATATGTTAAAAATACCTTCTATCTAGTCTTTCACAGATAAATACTTCTATATTTATTGTTTTTTTCTGATGTTGAAACCTCCTTTTGTCTTATACATGTTGTATAAGAAGAAACCATTTCCAATTACTGAAACAATCAGTAAAATACCAAGTACAACAGCAAGTGTATTTGAAGAATTCTCAACCTCTTTCTGCAGTTCTTTCAATTGTTTGTATTCAAGAGACTTTTCAAGATAATCCGAAACCGAAACAGGAATACTCGGTGAAAAGGTTTGGTTTGCTTCGTCATAAACAAAGAATGCTTTTTCGTCAACATCCTTAACCTGAAGAAGCATCAGCACCATAGAGTCATCCTTACTTATAAAACAGTTTACGGGCCAGCTATCGTAGGTGGTCTCCCCCAGCTTAAAGCCATCGGGAGCATCTTTTTTCGTTAGATTTTCAAGGATTACATAGGTTTTTTCGCCTATAATTACCTCAAACTGTTCTGGTCTAACCGGTTCCTCTGGTTCTTCCTCAGCTTTAGGAAGGCCCTCTTCTTCAGGCCTAAAATCACCTCTGTTATTGCTTGGTTTATTAGAATTTGAAGCATTAGTAGAGGTAGAAGGTTTTGATTCAGGCTTTGAAGGTGCAACTATGGAAACGGATACGGATTGTATCCCCGGATTATATACATCAGCATTATTATCTGCCATATCATATGGCGTTGCTGTGATAACGGTGCTACCGCTTGATCCGGCAGTAACAGTAACCGACGCACTGTTGTTATCCACCCAAACGGAGCTTGATGACGCAGTTCCATTTGAAACTGAAATATCCACTCTTCCTGCACATTCCGAACCGGTAATGTTAACTGTGAAGGTACCTCCGGGGGCTACGGTACTTGTGCTAGGAGAAACAATTAACGATGCAGCATATACATTCATAGGTATCATGCAGAGTACCAGTGCAATACAAACTAAAATTGTTATAGTTCTTTTCATGTTGATAATCCTTTCTCGCTTTATTTAATAGTAGATGTTCCCATAATATGATTTTTAATTTTCATATAGTCAGTGGCTTTGATGTTGCCATCGCCATTAACATCTGCTGCTAAATAATACTCATCTTGAAGTTTAGCAGAAGGGTTCATAATATGGTTTTTGATTTTCATATAGTCAGTAGCTTTAATGTTGCCATCGCCATTAACATCACCCATAACAACTATGGTTTTAGTGTGCCTTACACCATTGATTTCTAATGTGAACTTCATGCCTGTTGCGACAGGACCAGAGGTTATTTCTGTTCCTTTGTTATTGGTAAAAGAAACGAGTCTTGCACTATCAAGGCCATTTAGATTGTTTTTTATTGCGCTCACATCTGTTCCGAGTGTGAATCCTTTCACATATGTAGTGTCATTTTCTTTTGCGTATACAAGGTTAAGGCTTTTTATTGTCTGATCAATGGTTTTATGGATTTTGAATTGAACCGGTTCGCTTTCCAGTGCTTTATAATTATCCATTTCTGTGACAAATGCCTTAACATAATATGTGCCGGGCTCTGTAGGTTTTGTTATTTCTTTGGTACAATCAGCATCTGAAAAATACTTATATGTTACATCCCCTATAAAAGATGACGCTGTAGGGTTTGATGGGGTCTCTCCATATAACCAGTTTTCAATCTTTAAGCTCTGGGTCCATGAGTTTAAGGCTTTCTCTATATTGAATGTTTTTGAAGTATTGCCACTATAGTTGCCTTTAAAATCAATGTATGCCTTGTATTCTCCTGCATTAATACAGTTTTCATCATATCTGATTGTATAATTGTCTGTAGAGATAACTTCTCCATTTGCATCAATGATAGTGATTGCAGGATTGTGTGCTTCTCCATCAAATACGAGATTACTGTCATTTATTTTGAATGTAGTTGGTTTGTATATAGTTGAAACAAGTTTTTCATCTTTACATTTTTCGCATATTTCTTTAACGGAGCCATTCTCTGTGAGTGTTGCTTTTGTAGTTGTTCTGACATATTTGTGTTCATGAGAAACTGTAGCTTTGCATGTTGCAATGTGACTGCCTACTCGGGCTGTGATGGTTACTGTGCCCTCACCAACAGCCGTTATTTCCCCATTTTTTACAGTTGCAATGCTGTTATCGGAGCTTTCCCAAATAACTGTTTTATCATCAGTTGTATAAACAGGGTTGTAATTAACAGATAGAGTTTCGCTTTTCCCTTTTTGAATAGTTATCTCATTACGACTTAAATAAATATCCTTTAAGGGAGCTTTAATATTTGCTTCAATGGTTTTAGTAAGTCCGCCTGTGCTTGAAACTGTTATTAAGGCTGTGCCTGGATATACTCCGGTAATTTTACCATCAATCACAGTAGCAATTTCTTCATTTGAAGAATCCCACGTAATCTCTTCTGTGTGGTAATAAGGTTTTAGTGTAGGAGTAATTGTCTTTTCTTCCCCTACTATTAGATTAACTGTTTCAGAATCGAAAATAATATCTGAAATAGCAATCTGTTTTATTGATTTGCTAACCCAGTCTTCATTTCCAATTTCTGAACAAATAGCGTATTGATATGAATTTAAGCTATCTAAGACTTTTTCGTTTCTTACATAAAGATTTGAACCTTCTGAAAGACCTACAAAAACACCAGACTTTTGCTTGCCTAAACTTACCGCTTCTTTATCTCTGAAATAGATATCTATTGGTGATATTCTATTTGGATAGTTGAAGCTTTGATCATAAACGAGGACACCTTCTGGAAGAATGATTTCTGTAGTATATTGCATATTGTTAAATGCAAGGATTCCTATTTTTGTAGTACCATCAGGAACAACGTATGTATTTGTTTGCTTCCCTGCTGGATATCTTACTAATTCTGTTCCCTGATATAAAACACCATCTTTTTCCTGATATGTTGTACAATTATCGGTAATAATGTACTTTTCTAGATTATCAAGGGCATATAGCGCATATGAAGCACTTATTTCTTCAATTGAACCATTGAAAGTAATGGAAGTAAGTTTTGGGCAATAACTTATGCTGAAATTACTGATTTCTGTATCACTGCTGTAAATAACGTTTTCAAGGTTGGGACATTCATAAAGATTCCAACGTCCAAAATAAGTAACATTCTCTCCTATTTCAATTGATTTTAAAGATTGGAATGAATCAAATGCATAGTCTTCAATTATTGTAACTCCATCATGAATATTTAGTGTTTCTAAATACTGATTGTGATAAAAAGAGTTGTCTCCAATTGTAGTTACTGTTGCAGGAATTGTATATTCGGTTCCTTCTTTTTGAGCCGGATACAAGCATAGTTTTGTTTCATTCGAATTAAATAAAATACCATCAATAAGTTTAAATGCCTTGTTGTTTTCTGCTATATTAATGGTTTTTAAACTTTGGAATCCTTCTGTTGACCACGTTTCCAATGTCGATGGTAATGATATTGTCTCGACTTTTGGACAACTACGAAAGGCAGTGAGGCCTACATATTTAACCCCTTCTGAAATAACAATTTCAGTAAGATTAGGCTGACCATCAAAAGCTCCGTTTGGGATTGTAGTTACTTTGTATTCCTGACCGTTATATTCAACCGTTCCCGGAACAGTGAGGCTAGTATATCGCATTGGATAATACACTGCTGCAACTTCAAAATTTTCAGAGTTAATAATCTCATAACGGATGTTATCAACTGTAAAGGTTTCAACCGTTCTTGTTTCAGCAGAGGCTGTTTCAATTGCATAGGTATATGACGGAACAATGCTCGTAGCTGCTACAAATGCAGCTATATATAAAGCTAATACGCTTTTTTTGCTTGAAATAATACTGTTTCTTTTCATTTTTAGATGCGCTTTCTTTTTCTTAGCATATTTTTTCATATTTGTACTTGTCATTTTCTTTAAACATCTCATTTATTTCAGCTTTTGTTTTTTCAAATGAAGCACTTGTAAAAATGTCTTCTGTTATCTCAGTTTTTCCATTGTATGAGAAATTACCATTGCTGTCATATAAAATCTTTT
>JAQXRN010000181.1 GCA_029218545.1 Bacillota bacterium
TGACGTATATGATCTATGGTCAGATGCACATACCGACATTTACAGATTTTGGTCTGATGTAAACAGTGCTATGTGGAAGAATGATGCTGAAAAAGTAAAAAAAGAAATTGAAAAGTTCAGAGAAGATATAGGGAAATTGAAAGGATAGACTTAATATCTTGACATGGCTTAAATATCTGTTAATATTTCTGATGGAGCGATATTTTAGTAGAAACGCTGGAATATCGCTTTGTTTTGCAACTTTTGTCGTTATAGGTACAATAGCCTTATGATATTCAATTAAAGAAAAAATGATAAAAACAGGAGACACAGCAGTGAAGAAAATTATAAAAACAGCAATATTGTTAGTAGTGGTTGGAACTTTAGCATTTGGGGTTTTTCATTTTTGGGGAGGTTCACCCAATGCGGATAAGGAAAATTTGATTATAGAATCAGTTTTAGAAGATGCATCTGAGCTTACAACACAGAAATTATATGTTTCTGATGTATTTGAAAGCACACAGGGTAAGATTCCATTAATTGATAAAAGTAAATACCTTGTTCATTACAAAACAAGAATTAAGGCAGGATTTGATGTATCAGAAATAGAATACGATGTGAAAGATGACACTATTACAGTGCATATACCACATTGCACTATTGACGAAGAGTCCATAAAGATTGCAAGTGAAGATATCACATTATATGATACAAATATTTCTATAATTAAAGCTAATTCAGAGCAGACTATTCAGATTATCGCGGACGCTGAGAAGAAGGCTGAAGAATATGCCAAGAATCCAGAAAACGGCTTTTTGCAGGCGGCAGATGAAAACGCTAAAGAAGTCATCAGAAAATTACTTGAAGCTGCAAATGAAGGATATAATATTGTAGTTGATTTTAAGTAAAGCAAACATAGCATAAAAAGAAAGTATGTGATAAAAAGTATTTATTTCGGCTAAAATGTAATTAGAGTAAAAAATAGCCGAAAAAGCGGGGCACAATCCAAGAGTGTGGATGCAAAAGAATTAAGCTGGTAAAGCAAAAACGCTTGACAGATATTCCTGCTTGGTATATTCTGTATGCGTTGGATTTTTTTATATAATTAGCGAAAGGAGGACAATCATGACACAGATTAATATTGAAAAAATGAATAGAAGATTAAGTTTTGAAAGAAGACAGATTGTCCTTGCCAAGCAGATAGCCGGCACAGGAACGGTTTTGTAGTGCATTAAATTAAAATATTAAAAGGTAATGACAATCTGTATCTTCATTTTTTAGGAGGTACAGTTTTTTTATGCAAAAAATCAAAGGAAAATACGCTTCAGCCACCATTTTAACAGATAACATAGAGGACTATGCATTAGCTCAAATTAAGATGATTTGTGACAATGAGGCAGCAATTGGAAGCAAAATAAGAGTAATGCCGGATGCTCATCCGGGAAAGGTTGGACCGGTAGGGCTTACAATGACAATTAAGGAGAGAGTAATGCCTGCCCTTGTTGGGGAAGATATTGGCTGTGGCATTAGCTACATCAAATTCAAAGCAGGTAAGGTTGAATTTCAAAAGATGGATAGGGTGATAAGGGAGAATATTCCTGCAGGGTTTGACATCAGAAGTGAACCTCATCGAAATAGCAGGGATTTTGATGTACAGGATCTGATATGTGCAAAGCATATCAATCATGAAAAAGCCTACTTGTCATTGGGAACTTTAGGCGGTGGAAACCATTTCATAGAACTTGATAAAGATGATGAAGGCTATATGTATGCCTTTGTCCACTCGGGGAGCAGAAGACTTGGAAAAGAAGTTTTTGAAACATATATGAAGAGAGGACAGAAGGAACTGAAGAAAAAAGACGTAATAGTTCCTTATGAACATACATATCTTGAAGGCCAGCTGCTTAAAGACTACATTCATGATGTGAAGGTTACCCAAGGGTATGCTATGCTCAATAGAGAGATAATTCTTACAGAACTTGCAAAAGGCATGAAGTGGAAGGTACTTAGTTATGTAGAATCAATCCATAATTACATTGATGACAAGATGATTCTGAGAAAAGGAGCAGTAGATGCATACCCAGGTGATGAAGTAATTATCCCAATTAATGCCAAAGATGGCATTATCTTAGGCGAGGGCAAAGGAAAAGATGCATCTGATTAAATGTGATAGAAAGAAATTAGACCCAAGGGAAAATCCACGGGTTAATATGTTTAAGATTAAAATCGGTTGAAAGCTGTTATATTTAAACTTCAAAGGAAAAGGAGCTAGGAGAGATATCCTAGCTCTATTTAGTCTTGAGGTTTTATAGAGGTGTGATATAATATAATATAATTTGGATTATTGTATTTGGATATAGAAAAGCATTCATGTGTGATAGTTCAATGAAATATTGAATTTTTTTAGTTGCGTTGAACACAGGCTGTTTTTTTGTAGGGGACTGATAAGGATTAAGTATGAATGCAATATGAAAAAATGAGATTAGGCAAAATACCCGAAAGAGTATGACGCAAAGCTATAGGACCTGAAATACAGTATGGTAGGCAGTTGCAAGAAGTAAGTTGAAGGCACGCTGTTAGAATCCTAGTGTCTTTATAATACAATGTATTGCTTAACTTAATTCAATAGCTAAGAATTCATTCTCATAGGGAAAAATCAAATTACAAGAAGGAGAAGAATTATGAAGAGACTTACTTGTTTTTTGCTGTCATTAGTCCTGGCA
>JAQXRN010000182.1 GCA_029218545.1 Bacillota bacterium
TGGTACTATTCTTTGTCCTGCAAAACCCGGGTTTACCATTAAAAGGTTTATCCCGTCAATATAGTCCAAAACTTCTTCCAATACATAAATCGGAGTGGCGGGACTTATAGCTAAAAACTTTTTGCAATTGTAAGGACTTAACCAATCCAACACCCTTTGTACTTGATAAGTACTTTCATAATGAATAGAAACGATATCTTCTTCCTTGATCCCAATCCATTGAAGTTTGTACTCTGGATTTCTAATCATTAAGTGCATATCTAAGGGAATACTAGTTAGTCCTCTTAGCCCACGAATATAATCCACGCCTAATCCAAAATTCGGCACGAATTCCCCATCCATAACATCTATGTGCAAGTACTCTATATTTTCTTGTTCAAAAATTGCAATCGTTTCTTTCAAATTAACCAAATCTGCACACATCATAGATGCAGAAATCTTGCTCTTAATCATATTATTATCCCTCGTTATTCATTCCACACAGTCATTACCTTACAATATGGTTCCTTAGGGTCTTTCATTAAACACAAACCCTTATCAAGTTCGTCCTGCTTGAAATAATGGGAAATAAGGCTTTGAGCTTGAATTTCTTTATTCATCAACGCATCCTTAACCTCAGTCCAGTCACATTCTATACCGTTTTCATATGAAGAGTTCCAAGTACCTACTATTTGCAACTGCTTTCTCATAACTCTCCAATAAGTTGCCTGGCTAAAAAGTATATCTCCTTCAGGATTTCCCATTAACACTACCTTCCCAGCAGGTTTAACAATGTTAATAGCCAGATCAATGGATGAAGCCGAACCTACTGCTTCTAACACCACATCATATTCTTGCGCAATCTGCTTTATTGTAATGTAACCTATCCCAGAAATAGCATCAGCTATTACTTTTTTGTCATTTGTCCTACCAATAACAGTTACAGACTTAGCTCCTAACTTTTGAGCCCATTGAGCTGCAGCAAAGCCAATCATTCCTGTACCTATAATGGCAACAGATTCTCCTTTAACTAGCTTCGCTTGCTTCATAGCATGCAAGGCAACAGCTAAAGGCTCCATCATTGCAATAACCTCATAAGGAACATCATTGGAGAATTCTATTAAATTCCATACAGGAACGGCAACATATTCAGCATAACCACCATCTCTACGAGATCCGACATAATCATAACTCTGACACATTTCATAATGTCCTTTATGACACTGCTCACATTTTTTGCATGGTATCAGCGGGAATATTCCAACACGTTTTCCTAACAAATATTTATCTTGATCATTTGCGACTTTTTCAACAACTCCAGACAACTCATGCCCCGGGATTGTAGGAAAATGATATGTGCCTTTGGTAAAAATTCTGGGTATATCAGAACTACAAATACCTGCTGCTTTCACCTTAACTAAAGCCCAACCATCTTTTAAAGCAGGCTCTTCGATATCTTCATAACGCAAATCATTAATTCCATAAAGATTATATGCTTTCATTTTCACTATTCCTCAAAATAACCTCAAATCTCGCCAAATCCTCAGGTGTTGTTAATTTAAAATTTGAAACTTCACCAGGTATAAGACTAACATCAAATCCATTACTAAAAGCTATTTCACTAGACCCTTTTATTTCATTTAGTACTTTACGATCAGTACTTACATTAACTTTGTAGTATTTTGCAAGATTAAAGGCTTCGGGAGACTGACCTGCGTAAAGTGTAGAGCGGTCTAAAAGGGTTGAAATCTTTTTACCATCATGACTCTGATAGATGGTATCATTGACACTGATAACGGGCATACAACCATCGTGTTCATCTATTTCTTTTAGACAGTAAGAAATCAAATCCTGACTCACGAGTGGGCGAACGCTATCATGGATTATTACTTTGTCGATAGATAGCACCCCATCACTTACAGCGACATGTAACCCATTCAAAATAGACTCTTGCCTACTTTCCCCTTGACATGCAAATCCATAGAATTTTGTTATTCCATACAGTTTTAACCACTCATTAATACAGTCGTGGTATTCTGCATGAGCAACAATAATGATCTTTTCAATATATTCACTGCTTTGAAACTTTTCAAGAGTATATACCAAAATAGGCTTACCACATACTAGTAGATATTGTTTGGGTATACCATTGG
>JAQXRN010000183.1 GCA_029218545.1 Bacillota bacterium
TGTTTATTTCTCTCTTACCCATTGCTTTTATGCTCTATTTTTATATCCCCAATTTTACTCTTCCACATACAAATCCCCAAACACCTCACGGCATAGTTCTTTACAAAACTCATAGGAAAAATCCGGGTCCTTATAAGACATCTGGTTACGGGCTGCCAGTTCCTGGCTATAATCAGATAATTTATATGTCGTAATATTTCCGGGGCCTGCTTCAATCTGTGTTACCAGCGGAGTGACGCCATACGTATCAATGACAACCGCTCCGTTCTCATCCCGCACCAGCTCCACCTTTGCCATCGCACCAACAATACGTTTGCCGATTCCTCTTCCGCTGTCTGCTGTGGAATTAATGAAATTTCCGATAGAATAATATACAAGCATTCTGTTTCCTGCTTCATCTTCATACCACTCAACAGGCTGAATGACGTGCGGATGCGTTCCGATTATCAGGTCAACACCATGTTCCAAAAAGAACTTTGCCCACATTTTCTGATTCTCGGAAGCAAAAGTCTGGTACTCATTCCCCCAGTGCAGACATACAATCGTAAAATCAGCTTCGGCTTCGGCCTTTTCTATATCTGCTGCCATTTTTTCCTCTTCCATCATATCCACTGCAAAGGGCATATCCGAAGGCATCGGCATTCCGTTTAGTCCATAGGTATAATTCAGAATCGCAATCTTCATTCCGTCCTGCTCATAAATATAGACCTCTTCATATTCCTCTTTGGTTTTGTTTGCACCGAGCACCTTGATATCCGGATGCTTTTCGCTCCAGAAATTCAGGCAGTTCATCAGTCCGGTTCTTCCTTTATCCATAGTATGGTTGGTAGCATGCAAAACCACATCAAAACCTGCCTTGTCAATTGCATCTCCTACTTCATATGCCGTATTAAAAGTAGGATAGCCTGAATATCCCAAATCAGGTCCGCCCAAAATAATTTCCTGATTTACAAGTGCCACATCCGCACTTTCAATGTCATCACGCACATGCTCAAACATATGATCATAATTGTAGGTACCATCTGCCATCTGTCCGCTCTGTGTCACACGCAAGTGCATCAGCATGTCCCCCACCATGACAATGGAAATACGCTCCTGCACTTCCATCACAAGCTTTTCTTCCAGTGTCTTCCACTCTTTGGGAGTTTCTACCAAACTTGCACTGCACTCCTCTGCAAGTATTACCTTACCTGCATACATGGTTCTGTTTTCATACCACAGATAAAATCCTGCCAATCCCAGAAGAATTCCCAAAGATAATAAAACGACACTGCCTGCAGCTCTGCCGCCTCTTACTTTTCTTTTCTTTTTTCCTGTGTCTGCCATACCAGCCTTACTCCTCTTACTGCAGCAATAATTACTCATCCACTCGTTCAACCTTAAAAATATTTAGTGTATCCACATCGGGACAGGCAAATACTGCTGTTCCTTTTTCCTGATTTGGTATTTCTCCGCCATATCTCAAAATATCTATATATGGAAATGCCACATGCATTGCCATAGGACAGATTTTCCCTCTTTCCGTATCATAATCAAAGGTATCCCCAACCTTATGTCCTCTGTGACATCCCATTGTTCCTTTTTGATCTATCAAGGTGATTTTAATCTTTGGTCTCCTCATCCTTAAATAACCTCCAAGCATGTTTCTATAGGAATTCCCTTGTATTTATCTACATTTTCATAATTTATCTCTATCATATTGCTGACTACCTGCATCGCCTGTTTTGTAGCTTCGCATAAATTCTTTCCGTCCATAATCTTTCCAATGAAAACAGCAGAAAAAATATCACCGGTTCCCGGAAATCTTACCGGTATTTCAGTATAATCAATCCGAAAGAAAGACTTTTCCTTATGATCATAACCGACAACACTTTTTGAATCAAAACCCTTTATCTTTGCGCTGGTTATTACAACTGACTTTGCTCCCATATCTCTCAGTACGTCTATAATAGAATGAAGCTCTTCTTCTGATATTCCTTCTTCTTTGTATGCAACATTCGCCAGATATGCTGCTTCTGTATAATTGGGTATTATATAATCAGCAACCGAAATCAGTTCTCTCATAAGTGTAACAGTATCCTCTGTTATACCATTATATAGTTTACCGTCATCTCCCATAATTGGATCTGTAAATATGACAGCACCACTACCTGATTTCTCCCTGCAAAACTTTGTAATAAGCTCTGTCTGTTCTTTGGATACAATAAATCCTGTTGATATCGCATCAAACTTAAATCCCAGCTGTTCCCATACACATAATGTATTTTTCATATATTCTGTTGTATCAAGAATATCAAATTTCCCATAATCGAGTGTATTTGAAACAATTGCCGTAGGCAGATTGTATGTTTCATATTTCATATGTGACAGCACCGGAATCATTGCTGATAGTGCCACTTTTCCGTATCCTGCCAGATCATTTATTAATAATAGTTTCTTACCCATAAATACCTCCGATTTCTATCTTTTATTTGTTCCGCTAAAATAATCATTTTATCCGGAAAGAAGTTTCTCCATTGATTTGTTGTATCATAAAAGTCATGAAAATACAATCAAAAAAGCCCTGTGCTGAAATGTGTTGCCGCACCATATACACATTCTTTCATATAATCTTCAATTTCGTTAGCTTTTATCAGATTGCTCTGCAATATACTTTCTAAATTCTTCCTTCCAGTAATTCCGTTCTTCTTCTGTAATCTCTCGTATTACTTTACATGGATTACCTGCTGCAATTACATGAGCCGGAATATCTTTTGTTACTACCGAACCTGATCCAATCACTACATCACTTCCGATAGTAACTCCGGGATTGATTACTACATTCCCACCAATCCAAACATCCGAGCCTATCGTAACAGGCTTTGCATACTCGACCTCTGTATTCCTGGTATCTGCATCAATCGGATGTCCTGCTGTGTATATGCTGACATGCGGTGCCAGAAAAACATTATCACCAAAAATCACATTATTTTCATCCAAAATCGTAAGGCCTGTATTTGCATAGAAGTGTTCTCCAAAGAACACTCTGTCTCCATGATCAAAGTAAACAGGTGGCGTTAGTACCATATTTTCCGTTGCTTTGCCAAAACACTTTTTTAATTCTTCTAAAGCACCGGAATCATGCCAAAACTCTGATTCATTAAATTTCTTCTGAGCCGCATGCACTCTTTCCCATGAATCATCTCCAACTTTATAAGGTGAATATAACTGCTGAGCCATCATTCGATTCCATTCAAATTCTGATTTCATTTCTTCCTCCTAATTAATCTATTTTTCAATTCTTTACAACAAACTTGAAAAATATCATTTTCCCTTCATCTCTATAAAACTGAAAGTTTCACATCCTTTACTTCCTTAATACTTGAAAACCACCATCAACCGAATACTTCTCGCTATCCGAAAAAATAAAATCTATCTCTGTCGACTCTAGCTGGAAAGTATTACATAAATCAACCCATTCATCATTATTTGCAGCAGAATATACCAGCAAGGAATATTCTCCTTTAGAAAGCTTTATTTCTTCTGATTCAGTATTTGTAAATCCTCCGCTAGTACTGTAAAAATATACATTGTTGCTATCTTTTAGAGCCACCCCAACAATAACTCCATCCTCATCAATATTCCAATTTGCACGGACTACATAAACCCCATCAAACTCTACAGAAATATCATAACAATTGGATAGAAACATCTCATCCTCTGTTTTAACATAAGAAAACTCATATCGACATATTTCATTTGATGGTATCAGAAAAAATACAATCGAAATAATAATAATGAATGTCACATAAATCCCCTTAGCCTTTTTAGGTAAGACTTTTACATTGATTTCATTTTGCTTCATAAAGTAAAGAAGTATTGCTAATACTACTGCAACCAATACAATAGCACCTATCATAACAATCAGTGGATGTATATGTGACCCCACAAGGAATTTCGTCACATCATCATCAACTGGTGCTCGTCCCAATATAAATTTTACAGGAATAAGTATCCATGCAAGTAATGAACCACTATACGCTATTCCATATACAATCACAAATATTTGGACATATACACTCTTGCTTTTAAACCCAATGACAAAACAAACAACAATAACAATGTAATTGGAAAGAACGCCCCCATAACATCAACCAATGGATTATAACCTGTTATTCCCTTGTATGACATATGTGAATCCCAGTCAATAATGCTAAATTCTGTCACAATTCCACCTTGCAACCAAACGGCAATACAATGACCTAACTCATGCAATATAACATACATAAAGAGGGCTACAATTGTTACCGCAGCATAAATCACCACTTTCTGAGGATTAAATTTATTTCTTTCCATCTTTTAATCCTCTCTTCTCTTTTCTTTAATGTATAATCTAAAGCGAAAACAAGTAGCAATAATACTTGCTCCTAACCATATTGCACCAATAATAACTTGCATATCACTCTGTGCTGTTATAAGGCTCATCAACGCACAAAGAGAAACAAATACAAACATGATTGCGGAAAAGAGAAGTAAATTACTATTCTTTTGCCTCACTTCAATGATTTCTTCATTTTTTCGTTTGATAACAGGAATATCATCTTCTTTCTCATAATCATCTCTTATCAAATAATCTGCTGAAATACTATACACCTCACAAAGTTTAATCAAGACAGACATATCCGGTGTTGTTTCTCCATTTTCCCATCTCGAAATTGCTTGTCTGGAAACATCTAATTTCTCAGCCAAACTTTCTTGTGAATATCCCTTCTGTTTTCTTAACTGAATCAATTTTTCACAAAATTTCATATTATACCATCCTTTCAAATTATGATGGATAAAGAATATCAAACTAGCATTAAACAGTCTATCACAGGCATGTTACATTTACGCAACCAAATGTAACATATAAAAATAGCGGTTTTTCAAGACTTGTTTTTTTGTATAGATAATACAAATCATACATATTCTGCTCCATAATCACTCGCTATCAACTTCAAATTTTCTTTTTACGATTTAATGATTCGTGAATCCATATTAAAAACCATTTTCCACTTATCTGAGATTTTCTTCCAAGTGGATGTTATGTGAAAT
>JAQXRN010000184.1 GCA_029218545.1 Bacillota bacterium
GTTCTGGAAAAATGGCTATATTCCGTGGAAGGAAGCAACCATATGTTGTATCGTTGCTTTGTTTGCATCAGGGCTTGGTGCCAATCTCGGATTGTTATTAGACGAAAGCATTTTCAGGATTCTTCTGCTTTTTATCCTTCCGTCAACAGCTGTTTACATACTGTTTCATAAATCCTTTAGTTCAGAAAATGATGATTACCCTAAAACTAAAACTGTACTGTTCAGCATTTTAACAGCTTTTATTGTTGGTGTTTATGATGGCTTTTATGGACCGGGGACCGGAACATTTCTGATCCTTCTCCTTACCGGTCTTGCACATATGAGATTAGATACTGCCAATGGAATTGCAAAATCAATAAACCTATGTACGAATCTTGCCGGATTAGTCGTATTGCTTATCAGCGGAAAAGTAATGATTTCGCTTGGTTTTATTGCCGGTATCTTCAGCATACTCGGCAACTACATCGGAACACGCTGTTTCCAGCGAGGCGGAGCAAAAATCGTAAAACCGATGATTATATTTGTCATTGCGATATTTTTTATAAAAACACTTTTTGAAGTGCTGTGAATGATTTTTCTATGTCCTCTTCGGAGTTCAGAACGTATCCCGTTTCTGAGTATATGAAAACCCCCGGCGTGATTGCCGAGGGTATGTAACCACTTTATATAATACTTGTATTGACTATCTCTGAAAGAGAATATCATTCACTACTTTCAAGTATTCCATGATAGTCATTTACTATTCTTTCCATCGTGACAGACTTCATGCTGGATATCATATCTTCTTTTAGGCTGTCATATGTCCGATCAAGCACACCTTGTATATTTCTGCCAACCGGACAGAATGGAGATGGCGTAGGATGAATGCCTATCATTTTCTCAATTGCCTTCGGATCTACCGCTGCACAGATACGATACAGAGAAATATCCTGAAGTGGAACTGCAAGCGTTGCTCCACCCGTTCCAAATTTCACATCTATTATTCCATCTTTCTTCATTGCACTTACAATATTTCTGATAGTAACCGGATTACACCCTGTGGACAGTGAGAGCAGCTCACTTGTCACTTTCTTATCTTCACCAGATTCATTTATAAATATTAGGCAATGAACTGCAATAGAGCACTTATTACTGATATGCATAATTTTGATCCTCCCTTTTTCATCTTAACATATTATTCATACGGTGTAAATGTTGACACTACACCTTAAATCAGTTACAATAACACCAAGTGGTGTAGTTTTATTATTTACACCCAAGGAGGATTATCATGAAAAAATATCAGATTATATTCAGCCCAACCGGCGGAACAGAAAAAGTCGCAAATGCAATTACACAGAAATGGGCTCAAGTTGACACGATTGATTTATCCATTCCGGATATAGATTTAGCAGATATATCATTTGAGAGTGACTCTCTTGTATTAATTGCAATGCCATCTTTTGGCGGTTTAGCCCCTCAGCTTGCCTTGGATCGTCTTTCTATGCTCAGTGGAAACGGAGCGTTGTGCGTCATCGCGGCAGTTTATGGAAACCGTGCATATGAAGACACTCTCGTCCAGATGGAAGATTATGCTCAAGATGCCGGATTTAGAGTCATCGCTGCCGTCTCTGCTGTAGCGAAACATTCCATCATACATCAGTATGCGGCTGGAAGACCAGATTCAGACGACTGCAAAGTGCTTGCAGAATTCGGTGAGCAGATTCTGGAAAAAGTATCTGCAGGTGATTTTTCCACACCATCTGTTCCCGGTAACAGACCATACAAAAAAGCCGGGGCCGGAATGATTCCAAAAGCAGGTTCTGCCTGTACATCATGCGGGCAGTGTGCGCTGAAATGCCCTGCCGGTGCCATCTCCACAGATAATCTGAAAGTTTCAGACAAAACTAAATGCATATCCTGTATGCGATGTGTGTCCATATGTCCGGTACATGCCAGAAAAGTCAGCGGCATTATGACTTCTATTGCTGCCGCTGCTATAAAAAAAGCGTGCTCTACTGAAAAGGCAAACGAATTATTTATTTAAAAGTATACTTAATAATACAGCAATTCCCTCTCAACCTGATTATGGTTGGGAGGGAATTTGTATTGCGATAACCGCATCTGCAACCCGGAATTTGTAGGACCTTTGCATAGAAAATATACCAAATTCTTTATCCCTTAACATGAGCCAGCCTGTGTTCTTCGCTATTTATATAGTCATCATGCTTATGCTCATGCTTTTCCTCTGAAAGAAAATGGTCATGCCAATGTTCATGTGTAATGACATGGGTATGGGTGATTTCATCATGGGTATGAACTATTGTATGAGTATGTAGGTGGCAATGGTGTTTAAGCATTGTCTCATACACAACAAAAAATGAACCAATCAGCATAAAGATTAATCCAATAAAAAATATTGCTGTCAGCTTTTCTCCATTGATTATGAAAGCTAAGAATGTTCCTACAAAAGGTGCTACTGCATAATAAGCACTTGTTTTAGCTGCTCCCAAATCACGCTGTGCTCTAATATACATAAAGATACTTAATCCATATGCTACAAATCCAAGAATCATTGCATATAGAATGTATTGAAGAGATGCTATTTTTTCTCCTATAATAATGGCTACAATAAAAGAACCTGCTCCCGAAAATAGTCCCTTCAAAACAACAATCTCATACGTACTCTTTTCTGATATCTTTCTTGTGCAGTTATTCTCAAATCCCCAGCAGCAAGTAGCCAAAATTACAAATACAGAACCTAAAGAAAGATGAAAGCTATCTGCACCTTCGAAAGACAATACTATACTTGAAACAGTAATGAATCCGATTGCAATCCAAAGCCTTAAGGTAACTTTCTCATTGAAAATAAATAATGCTATCAATGTCGTTGCCACTATTTCAAAATTCCCCAGAAGTGATGCATTTGATGCGGAGCCAACACTAATTCCCAACATCAGAAATATTGGTGCAACTATATCAAGGACAATCATTCCTAAGGCATATGGGAGATCAGATTTTGTTAGCCTTTCTGACTTATCTTCTTTCCTAATGTAAAAAAGGTACATAATCCCTACACCAATCCCTGCTCCTAGGTATAAAAAAGACGCCATAAACGTCGGTTCGATGTTGTTTAATAATAACTTTGAAAAGGGTGTGTTTATTGCATAGAACACAGCTGCAAGTAAAGCAAATATGACAGCGAGAGTCTTAGTATGCTTACGCAAAACTATCACCTACCTTTGATATAAACCTAATATTTATCTTCTAGTCAAATTCAAGTTTGTTTGTTTCTTCTTTTTCGGTTTTGGAGTTGGTAACTCCTCATACATAGCATTAAACAAACCTGCTAAAAATTCCTTATTATCAACTTCATCTACCAACAACATTTCTTTTGCTCCCTCATAGGGCAATTCATAGGTCGCTGTCGGCATATATCTAATTGCTGATTTTACAGGTTTGACAAGCAATCTATCATCATATATACCGCCTACAATCTTGCCACGATAATAAATAATAAATTCTCCCATCATAGCTCTATATGTAATTTCATCTAACTCAGATAGCTGCCCTAAAATAAATTCCAAATATTCTTTACTTGACGCCATAATTTCACCTCAAATTCAGATTTTCATTTCCATTATAATCCCCATCTCTGCTCTTGTAAATGCAGCCGAATTTTTGTTTTCCTCTGCGTTTTTCCACACAAAAAAAGAACTTCTCACTTGAAAAAAACAGTGCCATCGCTGACACTGCATGTACTTGCTAAGCTATTTGTAGCCTGTTCTCATATTCTGTTTTCATATCTACAAGCCGGAACTTAGTCCCTATACATACATATAGTTCCCTGCGATACTTTAAAACCATTATTCTCGTAGAACTTAGCAGCCGGTGCATATTCACTAGTATAAAGGACAACACCTGCTAATCCCATTTTACTACTATATTCTAAAACAGTATTCAATAACTGCTTTCCAATACCTCTTCCTTGTCTATCGGGTAATACTGCCATTTCATTGACATATATTTCTTTTTTACTTCCTGATATCTTGCAAAGGGCAAATATACATCCAATTATTTCTTTATTTTCTTCATATACATATCCAATAAATTTTTTCTGTTCAAAATAATCCGATAAATACTCTGTGGCATTTTCAGGAGTCCAATCTATTCCCCAATATTCCATTGGAAATGCCTTCGCATATATTTCTCCACAATGAGTCAAATCTTCACTTTTCATTTGTCTAACCATATTGTTTGTCACCCCTCCCACAAATTCTAGTTTACAGTTCCATTATAATTCCCATTCCCCATCTCGTAAACGCAAACCTTTCGGCAAAATAGAATCGCTGCTTGTCAACTCTACTCACTCGCTACTTTCCTTCGGCTTTCTACAATCACCGTGTTTCTGAAATACCACATCTTGATTTTTCATATCCGAATATTGTAAACCATATGAAATAAAGGCGGTTAAGCAACTCTCCACCGCCAAAATCTATTATTCTCTTTTGTCCAACCACAAATTACATACAAGTTTTACGCACACGAATAAAACACCCGCAATTGGCCATACAACCCAGGTAATATGCCAATCATTTGTCATAAAGCTCCAACATAAATATATGGCAGTTGTCAAAAGCCAGTAAACCGTACCAACTGTTTCGTTGATTTTACTTTTACGTTTTCCTTCATCAGTATATTCTCCTTCTCGCAGTAACTTTTTCATACTTGCCCATCGCACTCCTGCAACAATAAAAAGCATTGCACCGATTCCGGCCATCAGCATTGTAACGCAAAGCAAAATCACAGTAAGAAATTCATTTTTTGTAAATGCTCCACATAGGAGAGGGGCAGGAGATAACACACAGATGCAGACGCCCATATAATTGTATTTAACATAGGTGCTTCGATATGCTTTCTGTCTATCTCTTACAAGTCCGGTTACACCATACTCGGTTTCAAATGCTTCTTTTTCAAGAAACTCATAATGAGAATTTTTGAATCCAACTCGAATAAACATTATTACAGCAATCGCCACGATAGGAAAAATTGCAACTACACCTATTCCGACTGCTACATTCTCAGATATATGCAATGAAGTCAGTTCACTCAAAGCAGACAAAAGCAAAAGCGGAATAACCGACAAGATACATAAAAATGTTGCAATTGCAATTTTGACGGACGCTTCTTTCCTTTGTTCAATGTAATCATTGGCTTCTGCAAGTGTAATTTTTCTGATTGGTGTTTCACATGCGGCATCAATAAATTCTTCGTCTTCGATTTCATCCTTCAGTAAGTAATCAGTTGTTACACCAAATATGTTTCCAAGCTGAAGAATCTTTTCTAAATCCGGTGTGGTCTGTGCCGCCTCCCATTTGGATACTGCTTGACGGGACACATTCATCTTTTCAGCAAGTTTTTCTTGAGACCAACCATTCTTTTTTCTAAGTCTGATTATCTTATCAGCTAAAATCATCTTTCTATACCTCCACTTGATTATCCAGTTAGCATATTGCCATCTGATGAACCAAGTATAACTTTGTTATGAGTTGCGTACCACCAAACGGCAACTTGAATTTCGTCAACCGGCGGTTGCGTTGTGTGATTTTTTCTTTTCATCAGTTAAAACCTACGATAAATTCCAATTTACAGTTCCATTATAATTCCTATTTACCAATCCGACAACGCAAACCTTTGGACTCAAAAGGAACACCTGCTGTCAACTCTATTCACTAGCTACGATCCTTCGGCTTTCATCAATCATCATACATCATAGACAAAAAAACCTATCTGATGTAAATTTCTCAGATAGGCCAAAAA
>JAQXRN010000185.1 GCA_029218545.1 Bacillota bacterium
ACTTTTTTATGTTTTTGATAATCGTTGGAACAGGTCAGATGGGGCAGACTGTAAGAGCATGCGCAAAAAAAGATGAATTTTTCGATAAAATTGAGATGGTTGAACCCCTTGATGCTGTATGGCCGCAGGAAAAGGCAGACTTAATCATTGACTTCAGTCACCCTAAGGCAATGAAGGATATATATGAATATTGTCATAGACACGGAGGAGGAATTCCCGTTGTAATAGGCACAACGGGTCAGGGTAAAGAAGAAGAGACATTGATAAAATTACTGGAAAAAATATGTCCTGTAGTGAGAAAAACAAATTTTTCAAGAGGAATTGAAGCGATGAATGAGTTAGTGCCAAGGGCTAAGAATTTGCTTAAAGGCAGCGATATTTCTGTGCTTGAAATACATCATACATTAAAAAAAGATTCACCAAGCGGCACTGCGAAAACCCTTTGTAAAAGTCTGGAGCTGGACGAAAAGGCAGCTTCAAGCATGAGAATTGGAAACATTCCGGGCCAGCACACAGTATATTTTGCACTGGAAGATGAGCTTGTTGAAATAAGGCACACCGCTTTTTCTAAGAAAATATTTGCTTTAGGAGCAATAAATGTGGGTAAAATGTTAATAGAAAATTGACTATTCGGAATAAGTATGCTAAAACAAGAGAATAACAAAACTAAACATTGGAGCTAAAAAATGGAAGTAGAATTAAAGTTTTTAATTGAAGACTCTATTGAAAGGGAAAAAATTCTGTATGACAGCCATTTAGCTGAAATGATGGATGAAGATAATATAGAGGAAATTGAAATGAAGGCGGTTTATTTCGACACAGAGGACCTTTCTCTTTGCGATGCAGAATATGCCTTCAGAGTCAGGGCCGAAAACGATCATAAGGTGGCAACTCTTAAATGGGGAGGCAAGGTTGAGGAAGGACTTCATACAAGAGGTGAACTGAATGTTCCTGTAGATGAGAGTTTTGCAAAGAAGCCTTATCTTGAGATTTTCAAAGGAAGCGATATATTCGATCAGATTATGTCTGTTGCCGGAGGCAAAGAACTTAAACCTCTTATGGAAGTAAACTGCCTTAGAAAACAGATAACAGTTGATACAGGCAAAAGTATTAGTGTTATTTCTCTTGATGTGGGGCAGGTGGTAACACCAAAGGGTACAGCTCCTGTTTCTGAAGTGGAAGTTGAGCTTTTTTCGGGCGATAAGGACGATATGATGGCCTTGGGACGTGAACTTCAGGCAAAATATAATTTAACTGAAGGTGCAAAAAGCAAATTTCGCGTAGGATTAGAGCTAATTGGGTACAAAAAATAAAAAAATCCATGAATTTTACAAAAACCTTGGTCAATTTTTAAAATAGACGAGGTTTTTTGTTTAAATATATCTAAAAAAAAGGTTTTAATCTTTACTTTGTGGGTAAATAGAGTTATAATATACTGCAATTGTCCGTTTGTTTTACGGTATTTTAGGAGGATAGATTTTAATGAAAGCAACATTTATTTCAAGAGAAAAAAACGATGTTAAATTTACAATGGAATTTACTGCTGAAGAATTTGAAGCAGCACAGGTAAAAGCTTATCAGGCAAGCAAAGACAAGTTCGTGGTTGATGGCTTTAGAAAGGGTAAAGCACCAAGAAGCATCATTGAAAAGAGATATGGTGAAGGCATTTTCTTTGAAGACGCAATTGACGAATTATTCAGAGAGCACTATGGTAAGGCATTAGTTGAATTAGAATTAGAAGTTATCGATAGCCCAGCTGCTGAATTCAGCCAGATTAAGAAGGGTGAAGGTTTCACTGCAACTATCACAGTAGCTTGCTTCCCAATCGTAGAAGTTAAGGACTACAAGGGAATAGAAATCGAAAAGGTTACTCAGGAAGTTAAAGATGAAGATGTTGAAAACGACCTTAAGCAGCAGCAGCACAGAAACGCAAGAGTAGTTCTCGTTGAAAGAGAAGCTAAGGAAGGAGATACAGTTCTTCTTGACTACTCCGGATTTGTTGGTGACGAACAGTTTGAAGGCGGCACAGCTGAAAGACAGGAATTAAAATTAGGTTCCGGCATGTTCATTCCTGGATTTGAAGAACAGCTGGTTGGTGTAACTCCTGGTGAAAAGAAGGATGTAGTTGTTACATTCCCAGAAGAATACCACGCAGCAGATTTAGCTGGTAAAGAAGCGGTATTCCACTGCCTGGTACATGAAATCAAGGAAGAACAGCTTCCAGAATTAGATGATGAATTTGCTAAGGATGTAAGCGAATTTGACACTTTAGATGAATTAAAAGCATCAATCAGAGAAAAACTAGAAAAGTATGCAGAAGCTGCTAGCGTTTCTCAGATGAAGGATAAGGCAATCGAAAAGCTTGTTGCTTCAAACGAAGTTGAAGTACCTGCTGTAATGGTTGAGGACGAAATGAGCAGAATGGCTCAGGAATTAGATCAGCAGCTTCGTTATCAGGGAATGTCCTTAGGTCAGTATTTAGAATTTGTTGGTAAGGACATGGCTGCTTTCAGAGATGAATTAAGACCTGATGCTGAAAGACAGGTTAAGACAAGATTACTTCTTATGGGAATCGTTGAAGCAGAAAAAATTGAAGTTTCAGCTGAAGAATTAGACGAAGAAATCAAGGTAATGGCTATTCAGTACAATACTAATGCTGATGAAATCAAGAAGATGTTAGGATTTGAAAACTTAGCATTCTTACAGAAGGATATTCAGATTAAGAAGGCAATTGAGTTCATCTACGACAATGCAGTAATCAAATAATAAGTAGATAAACATTTTTCACAAGAAAGGGGAACTAAAATGGCTTTAGTACCATATGTAATTGAACAGACTTCAAGAGGAGAAAGATCATATGATATCTATTCAAGATTGTTGAAGGATAGAATCATTTTTCTGGGAGAAGAAATAAATGACCATGTTGCAAGTATAGTAGTTGCACAGCTGTTATTTTTAGAGGCAGAAGATCCTGAAAAGGACATATGCATTTACATTAACAGCCCGGGGGGTTCTGTATCTGCAGGTATGGCTATTTATGATACTATGCAGTACATTAAGCCTGATGTATCAACTATCTGCATAGGTATGGCAGCGAGCATGGGGGCATTTTTACTGTCATCCGGAGCGAAGGGCAAGAGAATGGCTCTTCCAAACGCAGAAATTATGATTCATCAACCTTTAGGCGGAGTAAGAGGTCAGGCATCAGATATTAAGATTCACGCTGACCATATACTCAAAACTAAAGAGAAACTCAACAGGATCATTTCCGAAAACACCGGTCAGGATCTTGATAGAGTTACAAGAGATACAGACAGAGATAACTTTATGAGTGCAGAAGAAGCTTGCAAATATGGTTTAATCGATAGAGTTATCACTTCTAGATAAGGGGGAAAAACATAATGAGCAACTTTGACGAAAATAAACAGCTCAGATGCTCTTTCTGCGGCAAGCCGCAGTCTCAGGTTTCAAGACTTGTTGCAGGTCCGGGTGTTTACATTTGTGACGAATGCATCAGTTTATGTCAGGAAATCCTTAAGGAGGGGCTTGAACCTGATGATGATAACACGCCTGAAAAACAGGGATACAAACTTCCAAAACCAAAGGAAATTGTTGAAATACTTTCAGATTATGTTATCGAACAGGACAGAGCGAAAAAGGCATTGGCCGTAGCTGTTTATAACCATTACAAGAGAATAAATAACACTAAAAATGCCGATGATGATGTTGAAATACAAAAGAGTAACATTGTAATGATAGGACCAACCGGTTCAGGCAAGACTCTCCTTGCCCAGACTCTGGCAAAGATTCTTGACGTGCCATTTGCTATTGCAGATGCTACGGCGTTAACTGAAGCGGGATATGTAGGCGAAGATGTCGAAAATATTCTGCTCAAGCTCCTGCAGGCTGCAGATTTTGACGTTGAGAAGGCACAAAAAGGCATAATATATGTCGATGAAATAGATAAGATTTCAAGGAAAACCGATAATCCTTCAATTACAAGAGACGTAAGCGGGGAAGGTGTTCAGCAGGCACTTTTAAAGATTCTTGAGGGAACAATTGCCAATGTACCGCCGCAAGGTGGCCGCAAGCATCCTCATCAGGAATTCATTCAGTTTGATACTAAACATGTATTATTTATTTTTGGTGGTGCCTTTGTCGGACTTGAAAAGACTATTCAGCGCAGAATGGGTGAAAAGGTTATAGGATTTAACTCTGAAATAAGTGTTCAGACAGAAGCAA
>JAQXRN010000186.1 GCA_029218545.1 Bacillota bacterium
CCGATAGATTTACATCTGAAGGGGTTTGAGGCCTTAGGGGCTCAGTTGATAGAAGGCGACAATTACGTTGAGGCCGTTGCGGGACCGCAGGGTCTCATAGGTGAAACTATATACTTGGATTTCCCAAGTGTTGGCGCAACAGAAAATATTATGATGGCTGCAGTTTTGGCAAGCGGAACAACAGATATTGAAAATGCTGCAGAAGAGCCTGAAATAGTAGATTTAGCCAACTTCCTGAATAAGATGGGTGCTAAGATAAAAGGTGCCGGTACAGACACAATAAAGATTGATGGTGTGCAGCAGCTCAAAGGAGCGAGACACACTGTAATACCTGACAGAATAGAGGCAGGAACATTTATGCTTGCTGCAGCTATTACAAGGGGAGCAGTGCATATCTGTAATGCTGTGCCGGATCACTTAAAGCCACTTATTGCAAAGTTACGTGAGTGCGGCGTAAGAATTGAGGTAGGAGATGACGATATAATCGTGAGAGGAGATTTAGGTCCTCATTATGCTACCGATATTAAAACCCTGCCTTATCCGGGCTTTCCAACTGATATTCAGTCGCCATTTATGGCATATCTGACAACGGTTGAGGGTTCAAGTACTGTAATTGAAACTGTTTTTGAAAACAGGTTTATGCATGTTGCTCAGCTTGGCAAGATGGGCGCTAATATAGAAACCGCAGGCAATAAAGCTATGGTTAAGGGAAATGCTCATTTGAGAGGCTGTCAGGTTATGGCTACTGACCTTAGAGCAGGAGCGGCTTTGGTGCTTGCAGGTTTAGTTGCAGAGGGTAAGACAGAAATTTCTGAAATATATCATATCGAGAGAGGATATGAAAAATTCATAGAGAAGTTTGCAGCGCTTGGAGCAAACATTGTGCGTGTAGACGATTAGAGTGTAAGATTTGGCAATATAATTGAATATTCAATGAGAGAAAGCCTGCATTTCGGTATTGAAATGCAGGCTTTCTTTGGCTTAGGTAGGGCCATAGACCCTGTTGAACTCGCTAAGTATAGGAAATATTAGGTCATTACTCAGCGATAATTTCACAAAAATGTTCCTATAAATATTTTTTATTTCTTATTTCGTAATTGTTCCATTAACATTTACACCTGGCCACCATGTTTCAGAAAGGGCTTGAGTAGAAAAGTGCAATTTATATTTTCCTGAAGACTTAGTCCAGGTGGCAGATTTATTTTGAATTCCTGTTGTTGTAATTGAATCGCCTGTATTACTCCAAAATATTGTACCCTTTCTCATTAAATTAACTGTTAAGACAGCTTTATTATCAGGTTGAGTTCCGTTGTATGTAACACCGGTTGTATGATGATTTAATTTTATTGTTGTTTGTGATGATAACTCAAATGTTTGTGCGGAATCCATACTTCTAATTCCTGTGCCGTTATAACTTAAAAGTACTGTTGCTGCGAATGCAACTGCGGTAGTAAGAATAAGTGATATGCAAAATGTTATAATTAAGATTTTTGCAAATGTTTTTTTCTTGCCATATAAGCACCTCCATATTATAATAGTGAAAGGAATATTTTTACTTATTATAATATAATATAACAGGGAAAAGGTGGTAAATGGTAAATTTTGCAAAAAAAATAATAATCATTATTGCCGGCATAGTATTCGGATATCTTATATACTATAACGTTATAATGGACATAGTGTCAATTATGTACGGAAGTGGTGGAAGTATGTATTATATTATAAGCATATTCCTACTTTTGCTTTCAATCTTATGTTGTTCTTTGGTAATGAGTTTTATTATCAATAGGCAGCTGGATAGGAATTTGTTCATTATGATAAGTATCTGTTACTTCTCAGTTATGTTTTTTGCATTATTCTGCCGAACTGCTATAACAAGAGAATTTATATGGAATCCATTTGAATCCATTAAAGAACTAGACAGCTGGCGTATGTGCTTTCAGACATTTCTTAATTTGGCAATGTTTATTCCGTTAGGATTTTACTTCAAAAAAATTAAAAACTTTAAAATGGTTTTTATTGTTGCAATTTTTGTTTCCTTTGCAATAGAACTCATACAAGGTTTAACACAAAGGGGTTTTTTCGATACTTTCGATGTAATGATTTATTGTTTAGGAATAATGATTGGTTATCGCATTTCACACGTAATAAACAAATAGTAAAAAAGAGAATAGCTATCGCTAGATTTAAAGACGGTTATATTAAACCGTCTTTTTTCATATAATTGCATCGGAGGCTTTATGTTAATGAAAGGTGCAATTAAGATGATTGTTTTAGTATTGCTGCTGTTTGTAGGTGTTCCTCTTGTCATTGGAATGTCAGCCTGGAATGCGAGCAGAGAAGACGATACATCAGATTACAAAATAAGAACTCCGGACAAAGTAAAGGTATGGATTTCAGAAGAGGGAAAGACAAAGAAAATAGATTTTGAGGAATACGTGTTATGCGTAGTAGCTTCAGAAATGCCATCATCTTTCGAAGAAGAGGCATTAAAGGCTCAGGCTGTAGCTGTAAGAACATATGCAATGTCAAGGATCCTTAAATACGAAGAAACACAAAATGAAACCCATAGGGAAGCACCTCTGTGTGATACAGTCCATTGCCAGGTGTATAAAACCACAGATGAGCTGGTACAAGCCCATGGTAAAGACTGGAAAAATAGTGACCTTGTAAAAGTCAAAAAAGCATGTGCGGAAACTGAAGGAGAACTGCTGTATTATAACAAGAAGCTGGTAACGCAGCCCTTGTTTTTCAGCTCAAGCGGCGGTCAGACAGAAAACTCTGAGGATGTTTTTTCGGGAGAATACCCATATCTGGTAAGTGTCCCTAGTCCTTATGAAGATGGGGCAAAGCATGAAAACGAGAAGAAGACTTTTTCATTTAAAGAAGTCGAAAACAAGATGAACAGTGCTTTCAGTGATAGGGAAACGGGTACTGTAGGAAAGAGCAATATTAAGATACTTTCAAGAACTGCAGGTGGCAGAGTAGATCGGATGCAGATTGGTAAAAGCACGTATAAAGGAACTGAAGTCAGGAGCGGCCTTGGGTTAAGTTCTGCATTGTTTTCCGTCGTGATAAAGGAGAACGGGATAGAAATTACTTCAAGCGGATATGGTCACGGAGTTGGATTAAGTCAATATGGAGCCAATGGAATGGCGAAGCAGGGAAAAAACTACAAAGAAATATTGTCATACTACTATACAGGAACAGAAGTATTTTAAGTGAGAATGAATATTAGGTGAGATTATTAGGGTTTACCTTGATTTTGCATGTTAAGCTATTGTATTATAAAAGTGATATATGCAATTTGGATAGCATTAGCTAAAGGAAAGGAAAAAACATGGCTGATCTGAAATATTTAAACCGTTTGTCAAGGGATTACCCTAATATCAAAGCTGCCTCTGCGGAAATAATTAACCTAAGGGCGATTTTAGCTCTGCCAAAGGGAACAGAGTATTTTCTCAGTGACCTGCACGGAGAGCATGAAGCTTTTATCCATATGATAAAGAGCGCTTCAGGTACTATAAAAATGAAGATTGATGAGCACTTTGATAACATCTTAAGTGAAAGAGAAAGAGAAGAACTTGCTGCACTGGTTTACAATGCAAAGGCCGAACTGAAACGAAAGAAAGAGTCTGAAAGGGACTTTGATGAATGGTGCAGAATTGCAATTTATCGTTTAATAACGATATGCCAGTCTGTGTCTACTAAATATACAAGATACAGAGTGAGACAGAGACTCCCAAAATATATCGATTACAGTATCGATGAGCTGTTACACGCAGATGATGAGGCAAACAAGTCATATTACTACAACGAAATTATAAACTCCATTGTTGAAACAGGCATTGCCGAGGACTTCATCATTGAACTTACAGAGGCAATAAGCAGGCTGGCAGTTGATAAACTACATATTATCGGTGATATATTCGACAGAGGGGCACATCCTGATGCCATTATGGAGTATCTTATGGACTTCCATGATGTGGATTTTCAGTGGGGTAACCACGATATTGTATGGATGGGAGCGGCTGCAGGTAACAGAGCATGCATCACCAAACTCTTGAGAATGAATATCAGCTATAACAATTTTGATATGCTTGAGGTGGGATATGGAATTAACTTAAGACCACTTGCAACTTTTGCAGAAAAGGTCTACGCTGATGACCCATGTCAGTATTTCAAACCGCATATTTTAGATGAGAATAAATACGATCCTGTACCTGAAGAACTTGCTGCAAAGATGCACAAAGCCATTGCAATCTGCCAGTTTAAGCTTGAGGGACAGCGTATAATGGCACATCCTGAATACAAGCTGGAAAAGAGACTCCTTCTTGATAAGATAAATCTTGAAGAAGGAACCGTTGAAGTGGAAGGGGTAAAATGGCCTCTTCGCGATACTAATTTCCCTACTTTAGATCTAAAGGATCCGTACCAGCTGACAGCTGAAGAAGAAGAAGTTGTAAATGCTTTAGTTGCTTCCTTCCTGAATTCAGACAAGCTTCAGAAACACATTAAGTTCCTGTTTACCCACGGTGAATTATACACTAAGATAAACGGCAACCTGATGTACCATGGATGCATTCCTATGGACGAAGAAGGCGAGTTTATGGAAGTTGAACTCAATGGAAAAACTCTGAAGGGCAAAGCTCTTATGGATTTCTTAGATGATCAGGTGAGAAGAGCTTACTATTCCGAGAAAGACCAGGATGAAAGAGAATACGATGCCGACCTGATGTGGTACTTATGGCTTGGCGGAGATTCTCCTCTCTTTGGCAAAGAAAAGATGACAACATTTGAACGTCTTTTCATTGAGGACAAGTCAACTCATAAGGAATATACAAGACCATATTACAAGCTGATTAAAGAGAGAAAAGCCTGCGAAAAGATTTTGCTTGAATTCGGCTTAGATCCAAACAAGAGCAAGATCTTAAATGGACATGTTCCTGTTAAGATTAAGGATGGAGAATCCCCAATTAAGGGAGGAGGTCTTCTCTACGTAATTGATGGAGGTATTTCCAAGGCTTATCAGAAACAGACCGGTATTGCAGGATATACTTTTATTTACAATTCCAGATTTATGGCATTTGCTGAACATAAACCTTATTCACCGCTTCGTGAAGATGGAACTCAGGAATTCCACTCACCTGTAATGAAAATCGTTGAAAATCTACCTGAGAGACTTCTTATTATTGACACAGACCAGGGCAAGGACCTTGTTGGCAAGGTAGAAGACCTCAGGAGCCTGATACAGGCGTTTAAGAATGGCGAAATCAAAGAAAAGTATTAACCAATCAGGTCATTAATAATAAAAGAGGAGTATAAGATGGCAAAAGAGAGAAAATACATGGGGCTTTCCCAGCATTTGTACAGTGTGTTTTTTGCGCCGAGAGGCAACGAGCGTATGATTAAGCTGGGTAAGGATATAGCACAGCAGTATCTTAACCCTTTCGATAAACTAATAGGAGTTGTGGGTGAAGCAGGCTCCGGCAAGAGCATGCTTATTAAAGGAATGTTCCCGGGACTGGATCTTTGCAACGACGATAACGGTGTCAATATCAGACCGCTTCCTATCCTTGATGTTGATGAGGATGAAGGATTTTATGCGCCCCATACTTACCATATGGACGTGAGATTTGAGATGGCATTCACTCAGCCACATGTTCTGGCTGAAGCAGTTAAGTCCGCTATTAAGAAAAACAGAAGGGTGATAATAGAGCATTTTGATCTTTTGTATCCTTTCCTGGAGATGAATGCCAATCTGCTGATAGGAGTAGGAGAAGAGGTAATTGTAACCAGACCTACTTTCTTCGGACCCCTTCCCGGAGATTTGGCAAAGATTGTTCATTACAGCATTCAGTTCCGTAAGATGGCACATACTGCTGAAGACCTGGTTGAACATTGTATGTCACCTGAACTCTTCGAGAAATGTTACCATGGTGACGTAAAGAGAGGTTTCAGTCTTGGATTTAAAGAAAAACCGGAGATTGATCTTGACGCACTGGAGAAAGATGTTAAGGATCATATCGATGCCAACTATTCCATCGATTTCTGTGATGAAGACCATATATATATTGATACGGTTAAACACAAATGTACAGGACCTAGAATACATGTGCGTTCAACAGGTGAAATAGAGAATTTCAGACTGCTCAAAAAGATATACTATGATCCGTCGCAGGAAATGTACCTTATCATCGGTCTTGTAGGAGCAGATCTTGGAAGAGAGATAGCAGACCTGAACGAAATAAATTTTAAGAGTTAAAAAATAGGAGAAAACTTAAGTGAAAATTATTAAGAGTGAAGAACTGACAGTAGCAATAAGAGAGATGTGCATGAATGCAAACTATCATCTTCCAAAGGATATGAAGGATGCAATATGCACATGCAGAGAAAACGAACCTTTTGATATTGCAAAGAATATTCTTGAAAGAATTGAAGAAAACTTTAACATTGCTGATGAAGATGAAGTGCCTATTTGTCAGGATACAGGCCTTGCCCTTGTTTTTCTTGAAATAGGGCAGGATGTGCATATTGAAGGTGACTTAAGAAGTGCCGTTGATGAAGGCGTAAGACAGGGCTACACAGATGGATTCTTAAGAAAATCATGTGTTAAGGACCCATTTGACAGGGTAAATACAAAGGATAATACTCCTGCAGTATTATACACAGATATAGTTCCCGGAGATGAACTTAAGATTACTGTTGCTCCAAAGGGTTTCGGAAGTGAAAATATGAGTCAGATAAAGATGCTTAAGCCGTCCGATGGATTAGAGGGAGTGAAGCAGTTTATCCTTAAGGTTGTTGAAGAAGCAGGTCCAAATCCTTGCCCTCCGATTGTAGTTGGAGTAGGTGTAGGCGGAACCTTTGACAAGGCGGCATTGTTAGCTAAAAAGGCGTTGCTGCGACCTGTAGATCAACGCAGCGACAATCCGTTCTATGCAGACCTTGAAGCGGAGATGCTTGAAAAGATTAACGCCCTTGGCATCGGACCGCAGGGCTTTGGAGGCAAGACAACAGCTTTAGCTGTAAACATTGAAAGTATGCCTACTCACATAGCAGGATTACCTTGTGCGGTAAATATCAACTGCCATGCTACAAGACATGTGACAAAGGTTTTATAGGGAGTCAAAGAAAATGGCAAAGAGAATTACAACTCCGCTTACTGCGGAAAAGACAAAAGATTTGAAAGCTGGAGACGACGTTCTTATCAGCGGAGTAATATATACAGGCAGAGATGCTGCCCACAAGAGACTGGTTGAACTTGTAAATGAAGGAAAACAGCTTCCTGTGGATCTGAAGGATGCAATAATATACTATGTAGGACCTGCACCTGCTAAACCGGGACAGGCAATAGGTTCTGCAGGACCGACAACCAGCTACAGAATGGATGCATATGCACCGACCCTTCTGGATTTAGGCTTAAAAGGCATGATTGGTAAGGGCAAGCGTTCAGATGAGGTTATAGATGCAATGAAGAGAAATGACGCTGTATACTTTGGTGCCATAGGCGGTGCCGGTGCGCTTCTTTCCAAATGCATTAAAAAAGCAGAAATCGTATGCTATGAGGATTTGGGAGCAGAAGCTATCAGACGCCTTGAAGTGGAAGATTTACCGGTAGTGGTTGTAATCGATAAAGATGGAAACAACCTGTATGAGCAAGGAAGAAAAACATATCTCGCAATGGAGAATAAGTAATGTTTAGTAAAATTAGGATAGATGAGTCCGGCAAGGTGCCCATTTACAAGCAGATAGGCGATTATATTAGGCAGCAGATTGCAACGGGTGAACTTGAGGCCGGATACAAGCTTCCTACCGTAAGGGATCTGGCCGGTGAAATAAAGGTTTCAATGGGAACGGTAAAGCATGCATATGAGTATTTAGAGGATCTGGGAGCTGTTGAAATGGTTCAGGGCAAAGGTTCTTTTGTCCTTGGACAGGAAGAGGACAACAGCAGCCGAAAAGATCGTGCTATGGCTGCAATGGATGAAATGTTCCATAAACTGGAGAGGCTTGGGTTCACGCCTAGAGAAATGGAAATCTATGTAAATCTGAAACTGAAGGGCCTTGAAGAAAAGTACGAGATTGTAAAAGTTGCAGCTATCGACTGTAATCCTGAAACGCTGCAGATTATTCAGAAACAGCTGATGCAGATAGGGTATGCTGAAACAGCTGTATTCAGTCTCAGCCACTTGCCTGAAATTGAGGAAAGACTTAATTCTGAGTACGATATTGTTCTCACCACTTCAACTCATTATGCGGAGGTTGAACCTTATATTAAAAATCCACAGAAGTTGGGAATGATGGCAACTATGCCATCTATTAGAACAGTAATCAAGCTGGCAAAGATTCCGGAAAACAGCAATGTCGGTATAGTATGTGCGAGCGATACCTTCTCAAGAGTTGCCAGAGATAATTGTCAGGTTATCGGTGAATGGGCAGACAGGCTGGAAACAATGCTTTTTGGGCAGCCCCAGAAGCTTAAAGCATTTCTGAGAAAGAAGGATGCCATAATCGTGCCTGAAGGGTATGAAGCTTTTGCTTCAAGAGAAGAAAAGGAAATGATAAAAGTATTCGAAAACAAGGGTAAAACCGTCGTTTCCTATGATTACAAAATAGACAAGGGTTCCTTCATGTATGTGGAAGCGCTTATTAAAAAGTGCATCAATAAGAAAAGAAGCTCATAAAATCAGAGCAGGTGTATTAATCTGGCTAAGGGATGCGGCAAAGCCGCGTATGCGCCATCTTAACAACCTGCTCTTTTATTTGGTCTATATCTATTCGCCGATTTCTTTTAATTCTTGGTATTTGCTGTGAAGCATCTTTAATTTGTCGATAATGTCAATCTTCTGAGGACAGTGAGACTGGCAGCTTCCGCATTCGATGCAGTTGGTTGTATTTGGTCCAAGCTTTTCGTATTCGCCGGATAGTGAACCCCAAATGTGGTGAAATCCCTTTGCGGCAGCTTCATTGTACCATGCAAAGAGCTTTGGAATCTTAATGTTGGAAGGACACTCGAAGCAATAGTCACAGCCGGTGCACGGAACGATAATATCTGCACGCAGCTTTGAAGTAGCAAGGTGGATTGCTGCAAGTTCCTTTTGAGAAAGCTTTCTTTCTGAGAAAGTTTTAATGTTGTCAAGCATCTGCTGACTTGAAGACATGCCGGACAAGGTGCAGGCAACACCTTCAAGCTGTTCTACGAAGAGAAGCGCATATGAAGCGTATGATGCAGGCTCCTTGCCTTCTGCAGCTGTTGCATCTGCTAAGATTTTTTTAGCTTCTTCGCTTGGAAGATTTGCAAGCATTCCTCCGCGAACAGGCTCCATAATGATTATCGGCTTGTTATGTTTTCTTGCAATTTCATAAAGTGCCTTTGCGTCTTTAAATTCCCAGTCGAAATAATTGATTTGAATTTGAACAAACTCCAGGACATCTCCGTGGTTTGAAAGAATATATTCTAATAACTCAGGCTGGCAGTGAACAGAAAAGCCGATGTGCTTTGCCAGACCTTTTTCCTTAACTTCTACCATAAAGTCTACCAGGTTAAGCTTTTCTATGCCTTCCCAGCTTTCTTCGTCTATGCTGTGAAGCAGGTAATAATCAAAGTAATCTACTCTGCACTTTTCTAACTGCTCATTAAAAATTCTTTCAGCATCTTCTCTCGTATTACATAGCCATGTAGGAAGCTTATCGGCCAGGGTAAAGCTGTCGCGTGGATACTTTGAAAGGACCGCACCGCAGAAGTTCTCAGATTCCCCCTGATGATAGCGGTATGCAGTATCAAAATATGTAATACCTCCCTGCATAGCTTCTTCCACCATCTTTGCACCTGCTTCATAATCTATTTCTCCGTTTTCCAGCATCGGTAAACGCATCGTTCCGAAGCCCAATGAAGACACTTTTTCTCCGTTAAAATCGTTATATCTCATTTTTCAATCCTCCATTATTCTGTAATCATACCATATTGAAGTGAGCCGGTAAATAGTATAAAATACAATTATATTTCCAAGAGAGAGGCAGAGATGACAGAAAAGAGAAAAGGCGAACTGCTGATGCTAGCCTGTGCGGTAATGTGGAGCATCAGTGGAATTATTATAAAATACATAGATTGGAGCCCACTGACCATTGCAGGTGCCAGAAGTTTGATTTCGGCAGTTGTGGTAGTGGCTTTTATGATGGCAACTAATATGAAACCTGCAGTAAACAGAAATTCTATTATTGCAGGAATTGCCTTAAGTGGGTGTATTACATGCTTTGTAGTTGCAAATAAGCTTACTACGGCGGCAAATGCCATAGTTCTGCAATATATTGCACCGGTTTTTGTGCTGATTATTACTGCAGTTTTTCTGAAGCAGAAACTGCAAAGAATGGAAATAGGCATAGTGGCATTTACCTTTGGTGGAATTGTGCTCTTTTTCCTTGATGAGATTAGTTTTGGCGGAATGCTTGGGAATTTTGTAGCTATCTTTTCAGGATTGTGCATGGCTATATCCTTCATATTTAATGGAAGAATTGAAATAGAAGCCAGAATGACAGGGATACTTGTTGCGCATCTGATAACAGCGGCAATCGGAATACCTTTGGGACTAGCAACATATAATACAGTAGTGACATCTCAGGATTTAATTCTGATTTTAATCCTAGGTGTTGTACAGCTTGGAATCCCATATGTTCTGTATGCGTTGGCAGCGTCAAGGATAAGTCCTTTGAGTTGTTCTTTGATTGGAATGATTGAACCGCTCTTAAATCCAATCTGGGTTGCAGTGTTCTATGGTGAAATCCCAGGTCTGTTTGCACTGATTGGTGGGGTAGTTGTAATTGTTTCTGTTGTAGTCTACAATGTCTGGGACGAAAAGCAGACAACATAACAATTCCCCGGATTGGGGGATTTATGGAAAAGGCATTAGAGAAAAAATATGGACTAGTCACAGCCACTTGTGTGGTTGTGGGTACAGTCATAGGTTCAGGTGTATTTTTTAAGGCGCAGACAATTCTTCAAAAAACGGGAGGCAATATGCCTCTTGGCGTAATAGCATGGTTAATCGGTGGGTTAATCATGCTTTTTTGCATTACGGCATTTGCTATTATGGCTGCGAAGTACGAAAAAGTAAATGGCATTGTTGATTATGCAGAGGCAACCGTAGGAAGCAAATATGGTTATTATGTTGGATGGTTTATGGCAACAATATATTGTCCAACGCTTACATCAGTGCTGGCATGGCTTTCTGCCCGTTATACGCTAGTTTTCATTACGACAGCTTTCCCTCACATTGAACTGACTGTTCCGGTTGCTGAAGGTGGGTGCGCTGTAGGTCCTGAGTGCATGGCTCTGGCATTGTTTTTTATGTGCTGTGCTTATGGGATTAATACTATTGCACCTAAGGCTGCAGGTCACTTTCAGGTGGCAACAACATTTATAAAGCTTATTCCTTTGGTTTTAATGATGATTGTGGGAACTGGAGTTGGGCTGCTGGGGCAAGGTGGCACTCTTGTTGAAAATATGACGTACGAAGGGAATTACATAGGTGGAACAGGTAGTTCTCTGTTTGGCGCAGTGGTAGCCACAGCTTTTGCTTACGAAGGGTGGATAATTGCTACGTCTATAAATGCAGAGCTGAAAGATGCAAAGAAAAACCTGCCAATTGCTCTTTTGGCAGGTGGAATAATAATTATTGTAATTTACCTGTTCTACTATATTGGACTTGCAGGAGCGGTAAATGTTGAGGAACTTATGGATAAAGGTGCAACAGTTGCATTTCTAAGGCTCTTTGGCGGAAGATTTGGCAATATGCTTAATGCTTTCGTAGCTGTTTCCTGTATAGGAACCTTGAATGGACTTATGCTGGCATGTACCAGAGGTCTATATGCGGTTGCCACAAGAGGAGAAGGCCCAAAGCCTGATGTACTTTCTCAGGTTGACCCAAAGACCAATATGCCTAATAATGCATCTATAATAGGCCTTTTTCTATGTGGATTCTGGTTCCTGTTCTTTTATGGAGCTAATCTTGCTCCAACAAACTGGTTTGGAATTTTGGGATTTGACTCATCAGAGCTGCCTATTATTACTCTTTACGCCATTTACATTCCCATATTCATTATGTTTATGAAGAAAAATGAGGATAAAAGCATTCTGAAGAGATATATTATTCCCATTTTAGG
>JAQXRN010000187.1 GCA_029218545.1 Bacillota bacterium
CCTTATCTCTTCTAAGGTTCATAATTGCGCCCTTGTATATTAACTCACTTTCAATTGTTTTTTCTTCAAAAGTCATATGCCCTTCTCCTTAAATCAAACTTATGATTTATTCTATCACATCATTTGATATGTCGAAAGGCATATGTAAAAAATTATCTAGGTTCTACCAGCAACTTTATTGCTGTTCTTTCTTCCCCTTCAATTTCAATATCAGTAAAGGCTGGAATGCACACCAGGTCAATTCCGCTCGGTGCAACAAATCCCCTTGCAATAGCTGTAGCTTTAATGGCCTGATTCAAAGCTCCCGCTCCAATTGCCTGTATCTCAGCCCCTCCTTTTTCTCTTAAAACACCTGCTAGTGCGCCTGCAACTGAATTAGGATTTGATTTAGCTGATACTTTTAAAATTTCCATAGTTATTCCTCCTGATATAATCTCTCACTTTATGAAAAATCTTAATGTTTTCGCTTCCCGGGTTCTAGCGATAACCAAATTATAACTAAATAATCACCTTATTTCTAAAAAACTTTTCGACATATTCACACAAATTACACTTTTTTTTACTTTTTTTCACTTTCCCCTTGATTTTCGTGTTAAAATTTTGTAAAATTACATTGTGGTTATCCCCCCTGATAACCTCATAATCTCAAATCCAAAATACCCCTTTTGAACAAAGTAGACTGCTCCCCTGCAGTCTATTTTGTTATCATCAGATATTTATTGGATGCATCTGTTTTAAGATTATAGATGTTAAAAGGTTGCTATGAAAACAATTATAGAAAATCATAAAATTCCATATTTCGACTCTAAGCAATTTAGGACATATTACGAAGATATGCGGCTGGGTGTTTTCGACATAGAAACTCTTGGCCTGAATCCGTCATTCTGTCCAATGATTCTCGCAGGATTTATGGCTGTAAATGGTGATGGCAGCGTGGTGTTAAAGCAGCATTTCGCCGAAACCCCTGAAGAGGAGCCTTTGCTCCTTGCAAAGCTTGCTGAAGATTTTAATGAAGTTGATTATGTTTTAACCTACAATGGTAAGCATTTCGACATACCTTTTGTCGAAAAGAGATCTCAGAGGTGCAGATTCGAAAGCACCATGTGGAACATTCACAATTTAGACTTATATCTTGTTCTCAACGGTCACAGCGATCTAAAGCATCAGTTAAGGAACCTTAAGCAAAAGACTGTGGAAGAATATATGGGTTTGGTTAAGTCAAGAGATGACCTTATTTCAGGTGCCGAAAGCGTTAAGCTATATGAAGACTATGCAAAATGTCAGGATGCTTCACTTAAAGCTGAGCTTGAAAGGCAGATACTGCTTCATAACCATGATGACCTGCTTCAGCTTTATCAGCTTCTGCCTGTCTTAAAGAAAGCGGACATTCATAAGGCCATGTATTCACTGGGATTCCCAATAAAGGGTCTTAACGGATGGCCTACACTGAATATCTGCAAGATTAAAATTTCAAACTCATCACTGATTATTGATGGCAAATATTCAGGACCAGGTTTTTCATATATTTCCTATGAGACATTTGGCAAAAGCTACTCGTGCCGGTTTAATGATGACAATACATTTACTTTTTCTCTTAATGTCATAAAACATAAAGGGAACCTGTTTATTCATCTTCCATATTTTCTTGCCGATTATGAGGAGTTGACTAAGTTTCCACACTACACCAGCGATTTTATTATTGCCGTGCAGGATGGAAAGGTAAACCACATGGAAGTCAATGCATTTATTAAAGCATTCTTTAGACAGTTTATGAAAGAAACAAGCTGCCCTTTGTAATAAGGCAGCTTTTGTTTTTATCTAATCCTATTTTATTATCCTCTTAATCTCATCCTCATACATGCTGTAATCTTCACCGTTTTTCTTAAGCTCGATAGCCTTTCTTAGGGCAGCAAAGTTTTCTCTGTTTATAGGGAAAAGCTTTAGTGCAATTGCCCCAATAATAAGGCAAAGAGCAGGAATCAATATAAAAGAAGCATTTAAAAATGACAAAACGCTTTCCGGCTGAATTGAAAGTGAAGGATTAAACCCGGATATTTCAAAAAATACACCAAACAGCTGTACCATTGCTGCAGTAATCAGTGTTCCGAGCACTGACACTAAGGATGTAATGTCCCCTTCTCTCCTCTTTCCGTTAACAAATTCGTCCACTTCAACAATATCATAAAAAATCGAACCGCTTAGCTGCCAGAATCCTGTAGTTACAAAAGCAAGAAGCCCTACATATACGGCGCACCATACTACACTTCCTGATGCAAGAAAGAATATGAGTATGCCCGATACGCCGCAAATTGCCATTGTAACCATCTGCTGCCAGGCCTTATTTCGAACCATAGCCATTTTGTCTACCACCGGTGTGGCGGTCAGGAATATTGCAATTGTAAACACATAAATGTACGAAGAATATCTGTTGTCCAATCCGAGGTTGTACTGCAGAAAATATATTGTCCCCACATTGTTTAAGGCAAAAGCACATGAAAATGCAGCTTTATACAAAACAAGAAGTCTCATTGCCTTCAGATGCAGCAGCTCATAATAGCTTGAGGCGATACGCTTAAAAATGTTTCTTGTCTTCTTTGGACTATCCTTGATTTGTGTCTCCTTTACCAGGAGTATGTTTCCTGTCCAGCTTAGGGCACAGATAAGTCCAAGGATTATGCCCATAACCTGCCATCCGTCCTTTTCTTTGCCTGAAAATAATTCAAGAATAACCAGTGGCATTATGTAACCTACGGCGTTACCCGCAATGGAAAATAATCTTGAAATGGTTCTCAGTCTGGTTCTCTTGTCATAGTCGGTAACGATTTCCGCACCAAGAGCATTATATGGTATTTCATAATTTGAAAAGAAAACCCTGAAGAGAACCGCAAATGTCAGGTAATAACATATCTTCACAAATGCAGATGCAGCGATGGTTCGTGTAACCAGAATGATTATTGGCAGCATTGCAACAGCAGAGACGCATAGGAAAGGCTTACGTCTTCCCATTTTTGAAGTACATGTGTCGGAAAAGCTTCCAACCGTCATGCCATAGACTACTTCCACCATCAGTGCCAGTGCTGAAATAGATGTTGCAGCGGTCGGATTTAATCCAACGCAATTTGTCAGGAAAACCACAAAATATGCTGACATGAAATAATATGTCGCACCTAATCCCAATGATCCTAATCCATATCCTAATGTCATCATGATTCTTTTACCGTAAGCGGTGCTAAATCCACTTTTATTACCTTTTTTAAATCATCTAATGATATCTCTATCTGATACCCTATTTTGCCTGCGCTTACACAGAATGTATCGCAATTGAGAACAGACTCATCTATAGTCGTTCTAAAGAATTTTTTCATCCCGATCGGAGAACAGCCTCCATGTATATAACCTGTCAGCGGCAGCAGCTCCCTCGATTTAATCATTTCAATGGATTTTTCTCCAACAGCTTTTGCTGCTTTTTTTAAATCCAGTTCCTCTGCTACCGGTATGACAAAGACATAATACTTTTTTGTTTTGCCAACAGTAACAAGCGTCTTAAAAACCTTTGAAATGTTCTGGCCTAATACACCTGCCACTTCCACACCGGAAATAGCGTCTGTATCACCGTAGTAATGGCTGTTATATTTTATTTTTTTCTGATCTAGTATGCGCATTACGTTAGTCTTGTCAACCAATTACTTCACCTTCTTTCACATACTTCTGTTATACCACAAAACTCCCGCATGTGGTATACGGGAGTTTTGTTTTGAGGATTTTTATTAATATAGTGTAAATGAATCATCATTTTCTTGTTAGTTATTTTAATTTGTCTTTTTTATCTTTATTTGTCTTTTTTGGACTTTGCCGACTTAGTTGATGCGATAACAAGGCTCGATAATGTAATCAGTGCTAAAGCATTTGGTAAAACCATAAGCTGGTTAAACATATCCGCAAGTTCCCAAACTAAATCGTTTGATAAGCATGAACCTAAGAAGATAAATACGATAGCGATAATTGCATAAACCTTCGCACCTGCTTTGCCGAAAAGATAAGTTGCATTTACCTTTCCGAAGAAATGCCAGCTTAAAATAGTTGAAAAAGCAAAGAAGGCAAGGCAAACTGCAACGAAAAGATTACCGATATTGTCACCAAATACCATTGAGAATGCCAGCTGTGCCATGTTTGTCTTATCAACACCATCTGCTGCTCCACCGGAAAGAATGCCGTTTCCGGCATAAAGAGTTGAAATTACAACTAATCCTGTCATTGTAAGAACTACAAATGTATCGATGAATACGCCAACCATTGCAACAACACCCTGATCGTGAGGCTTATTTACATTTGCCATTGCATGTGCGTGAGGTGTTGAACCCATACCTGCCTCGTTTGAGAAGAGACCTCTCTTTGCACCCTGGCTGATTGCAGTTTTAAGTGCATATCCAAATCCACCGCCGATGATAGCGTTAGGGAAAAATGCATATTTGAAAATCATTCCGATTGTTTCGCCTAAGTATTCAGCTCTGATAGCTAGAACTAATAAGCTTCCGCATATGTATAAGAAAGCCATTATTGGAACGATTTTTTCAGCCACTGATGCAAGTCTCTGTACACCACCTATGAATATAAATGATGAAACTGCAGCTACTACTAATCCAACAATCCAAGGCTGAATACCTGTTGCAGTTTGGAAAGACGCTCCGATGGAGTTGGACTGAACCATTGAGCCCATGAATCCAAGTGCGAGAATTGCAGCGATTGCAAAGAATACTGCTAAGAAATTACCAAACTTGTTTGGGAAAGCTTTCTTAATGTAGAATACAGGACCACCATGAATCGCTCCATCTTTTTCAACAAGTCTTGTTTCCTGAGCAAGAACTGCTTCTGCATAGATGGTAGCCATTCCAAAGAATGCGATAATCCACATCCAGAAAATTGCACCGGGACCACCGATGAGGATAGCACCTGAAGCACCTATAATGTTACCTGTACCAACCTGTGCAGCGATAGCAGTAGCAAGCGCCTGGAAAGAACTCATACCGCTTTCCTGCTTATCACCCTTAAGGGTAAACTTGCCAAATACAGCCTTAAAACCTTCACCAAGGCAACGAATCTGCACGAAGTTTGTCTTAATTGTGAAATATAGACCTGTACCGATAAGTAAGAAAACCAGCACATAGTCTGATAAGTAAAAATTGATTTTTTGAACAATAGTTAACAATGTGTCCATGTTTTTAAAATTCCTCCTTAAACAAATAAAAAAGCAGCCGATGAATATCAGCTACTCTGGAAAAGACTTATAAACGGGACACAATATTTATTCTTTTGAC
>JAQXRN010000188.1 GCA_029218545.1 Bacillota bacterium
GGAAGCGATGACTTAGAAGAGGACGACGAGCTGGTAGATGAACTGGAAATGGCTGGCCTCGATGTAGATGAGTTAGCAGATATGGATGAAGATGAACGAAGAGAAGCTCTGGAAGAAGCTGGGCTTGATCCTGATGATTATGACGAGTTTTAGAGATGGGGCAGGGGAATAAGTCTCCTGCCTTGGTTATTACTTTATCTACTTTGGATGATTGGATGATTTACATAGCTGACTTATAAATTATAATTCGCTTATAATTCAAAATTCAAAGGTCAAAATGCGACGTTTAATATACTAAATGAAGCCTTTAGAAAGTTAAAAGATTCGAGTGACTATTTTTGGAGGGTATGATATAATTTTCACTGAGAGCTGAGACATTATAAAGCTATTTAAGAAGATGTATTTTTATCAGTGAAAGGGTATTTGTAATGGCAATTTCATACAACGGATTATGGAAATTAATGATTGATAAAAACTTGCAGAAGAAGAATCTTATAGAAGACTTAAATATTAGTTCTGCAACGATTGCCAAAATGGGAAAAGGTGAAAGTGTTTCGGTAGATGTATTAGTGCGAATTTGTGAATACATGAATTGCAATATCGGAGACATTATGAGCTTTGAGAAAGAAGAAATAAAGGAAGTGGATGAGAAAAAATGATAGAGGCATATTGCAAAAAATGTGATCATCCTTTCGGGAAATATTATGAAGGAACTACTTGTCCTAAATGCAAAATGCAAATAGAGAGATCATTTACTTTGTACTGGTGCGATGAGTGTAATGTTCCAACATATGAAGATGTATGTCCTTCTTGTGGGAAAGATGGATCCTATATAGCAACAGATATTAGACCTGTATTCCCGGAAGAAAATTTATTGATTTCATTACTGCTGACTGGAAAACCATTCACATATCAGAAGGATTCTGTTTGGTATGGAAGTAATTCTTATATAGTAAATGGTAAGAAGATTAAGCTTTCTGTTTCTCAATTCAATAAAAAGCCTATAGAGGAATTGGATGAGATTAAGAATAAATACGAAGAAAGTCTTCCTCAGTTAACATATGAATATTTTGATAAGTATACGGAAAAGTTTATAGCTGCTAATGCAGATCGTTTTAATGAAATTACAGAAGAAGCAACAAGAGCAGTTCAGAATTATAAAGATAGATATGCGTTTGAAGATATGATGGTTTCTTTTAGTGGCGGTAAAGATTCGACTGTTACATCGCATATTGTTAGAACTGCCTTGGGTTCAAATAATATTTTACATGTATTTGGTGACACAACATTAGAGTTTCCATATACATTGGAATATAAAAAAAGATTTAACAGCAGAGATGAAGCTAATGAGGCAAATGGAGTAAAGGTTCTTGTTGCAAAAAATCGCGAAAAGAATTTTGAGAATTTGTGTGAAGTAGTTGGCCCACCTAGTAGGGTTATGAGATGGTGCTGTACTGTCTTCAAAACGGGCGCAATACAAAAAACAATTTCCTCGGCATTTAAAAATAAGACAAACATTCTTAGTTTTCAGGGAATAAGACATAGTGAGTCTGCTAGCAGAAGCAAGTATGACAGAGAAAGTCAAAGTCCTAAGATTGCAAAGCAAACGGTATTCTCGCCAATTATTGATTGGGTAGATTATGATGTATGGCTTTATATATTGACTACTGGAATCGATTTTAATGAAGCGTATAGGCTTGGATGGACTAGAGTAGGATGCTGGTGTTGCCCTAATAATGGAGCATGGTCAGAGTTTTTAGCAAAAATACATATGTATGATCAGTATGTTCATTGGCATGATCTATTGGTTGGTTTTGCAAAGCAAATTGGTAAGCCGGATCCAGAAGACTATGTAAACGAAGGGGGCTGGAAGGCTAGACAAGGAGGAAATGGTCTTGCTGCAGCTCAGACTTCGGTTGTGTCGTTCGAACCATGTGCGACTGATGAGAATGCTTTCAATTATGAACTCCAAAGGCCTATAACGGATGAACTGTATGAGTTATTTAAACCTTTTGGTCATATTAATAAGGAGTTAGGAAATAAGCGATTAGGCGAAGTATATGTAATCAATAATGCTGGCAAAGTTGTTCTTGTCCTTCAAGGAAGGTCTGGAAACACAAAGTTGAAAGTGATAATTAAAGATATCCATTTAGCAGGTGCAAAAACATTGTCTGTTGCTGAAGGAAAGGTACAGTGCCAGCTGACAAAATATCAAATGTGCCTGGGATGTAAAGCATGTGAAAGTGTTTGTAAACATGATGCTATTAGTGTTAAGGATGATGGTACAGGCAAGATTACATACTTGATTGATGATGAAAAATGTAAAAGGTGTACAGAGTGCGTAGGACATTTTAATGCGGGATGTTATATGAGAAAAGTGCTTTGTATAAAGAGGACATAAAATGGCAAGCAATTCTAAAATCAAAATTAAGTTACAGGGGCATGAAAAATTTGCGCTTCGTGAAGGTTGGTTAAATAAAGGGCTGATAATGGTAAAAAAGAATCCAACAGCCTTTCAGGGAAAAGATGGTCCCGATATTTTTGGAATAGGAAATAACATGGTGAAGTCGCTTCGATATTGGCTTAAGGCCTTTGGACTAATTGAAGAGACTCTTGGTAAGGGTGCGAGTTTAACCGAAATGGGAGAACTGATCCTACAAAATGATCCTTATTTTGAGGATATATTTACAATCTGGCTGTTGCATTCTTTTATTGCTAAGAATAAAGATGAGGCAACGTCATGGTATATGTTTTTCAATAAGGTGGGAGTTCAAGATTTAGAAAAAAATCAGATAGAGAATATCCTTCTGCGAGAGATAACTAAATACGCGGCAGGGATTACATTTTCTGATAAGTCTGTCGGAAATGACTTAGACGTATTATTGAATATGTATGGAAAAACAAAGGAACAGAACGATCCAG
>JAQXRN010000189.1 GCA_029218545.1 Bacillota bacterium
GGCACGTCCAAGATATGAATGGGCATAATATTTAAAAGTGTGGGCACAAGGATAAAACTGTGTGCCCAATTTTTTCCTTAGTAGTAAGAACTTTCGTTTTACTACTATTTTTACTACTAACAGGTAGTAATAACTTGCTAAATTTTGCTCTGATTTGCCACATTCCGTCATTTCAGAGCAAACAACAAAACACCCGAAAACCCTTGTAAAACAGGGCGTTTCACGGCATTTTAAGGAGATTGAAATCTATGATAAAAGTATTATTCATCTGCCACGGCAACATATGCCGATCCACAATGGCAGAATTCGTAATGAAAGACATGGTCAAAAAACAAGGTCTTGACGACCTGTTTTACATAGAATCCGCTGCCACCAGCAGGGAAGAGATAGGAAACGACACCGACCCGAGAACTAAGAGAAAGCTTGATCAGGTTGGCATTCCATACACAAAGCGTAAGGCACGCCAGATGACCATGGCAGACTATGAATACTATGATTATATAATCGCCATGGACGACAACAACATCAGAAACATCAAGAGAATTATCGGTGAAGATAGCCTTGGCAAGGTGAGTAAACTTCTGCAATATGCAGGGGCAGAGAGAGGCATAGCAGACCCTTGGTACACCGGCAATTTCGACATAACCTATGACGATATTGTTGAAGGATGCCAGGCTTTGCTCGCTTACTTCAAAGATAAAGGAATGATTTAGACATGTATTATACATATATAATCAGATGCACTGACAATTCCCTTTACACAGGCATTACCACAGACATCTATAGGCGCTTCAAACAGCATAAGGGAATAATTGAGGGTGGTGCCAAATTCATGAGAGGACATACTCCTGTAAGAATCGAGGCAGTGTGGCAGAGTCCTGACAGAAAATCGGCATCAAAGCTTGAGTATCGAATAAAAAAGCTTACCAAAGCAAAGAAAGAAGAGCTGATTTCAGCAAAGATGATTACAAAAGATTTTTTTGGAAATTCAGCCGATTACTTAGACGATACTAACTACATATACCTTGACTTAGAGGGCAAAAATGATGTATTATAAAAGCTGTTGAATTTCATAAGGAGGTACTATTTACATGGAACATATCAAGACAATCGAAACAAGAAACTTATGTGACAGTGCTAAAAATGGCGGTTGCGGCGAATGCCAGACTTCTTGCCAGTCCGCTTGCAAGACAAGCTGTGGTATTGCTAACCAGCAGTGTGAAAACAGCGAAGAAAGCAAGTAATTCAGCGATAGAAATGCTACCGTTTATCGGTAGCATTTTCAATGTCAAAGACAAGAAACCAATCGAAATAATTAACATCTGAAAAGGAGATAATCATAAATGATACATCAGTATAAATTAGGGGGCTACAATATAGTCTTAGACGTGTGTTCCGGTTCGGTGCATGTTGTAGATGATGTTGCCTACGATATTATTGAAATTTTCGAAGATAAATCCCGTGATGAAGTTTTGGCAATCATGGGTCAAAAATATCTTGATCAGGAAGGTATTTCCTCAGAAGAGATAGAAGAATGCTATAAGCAGGTTGAATCTCTTAAAGATATGGGCAAGCTCTTTGCTGAGGACACTTTTGAGCCTGTTGCAGGCACACTAAAGGAAAAGACTTCAGGCGTAATCAAAGCACTTTGCATACATATCGCCCACACATGCAATCTTAACTGCGAATACTGTTTTGCAAGCCAGGGCAAATACCATGGTGAGCGAGCAATGATGAGCCTTGAGGTAGGTAAGAGAGCCCTTGATTTCCTAATTGAAAACTCGGGAAGCCGTAAGAACCTTGAAGTGGACTTCTTCGGTGGCGAGCCTTTAATGAACTTTGATGTTGTTAAAGGTATGGTGGAATATGCAAGAAGCATCGAAAAGGAGCATAACAAGAATTTCCGCTTTACTTTAACAACTAACGGAGTTTTAATCGATGATGATGTTATCGAGTTCGCCAACAAGGAAATGTCAAATGTAGTACTAAGCCTTGACGGACGCAAGGAAGTTCACGACAGATTCAGAGTGGATTATGCGGGCAATGGCAGCTGGGAAAAGATAGTTCCTAAGTTCAAAAAGCTTGTAGATGCAAGAGGTGGCAAGAACTATTACATGAGAGGAACCTTCACTCACCACAATCCTGATTTTCTTAAAGATATTGAAACTATGCTGGACCTGGGCTTTACTGAGCTGAGCATGGAACCGGTTGTTTGCGCTCCTGGGGATCCATCTGAGCTTACTAAAGATGATATGTCCATCGTTATGGAACAGTACGAAAAGCTGGCCGAACTTATGCTTAAACGTGACAAGGAAGGAAAGCCTTTTACTTTCTATCACTACATGATTGATTTAACAGGTGGTCCTTGCATTTACAAGAGGATTTCCGGCTGCGGAAGCGGCACTGAATACATGGCTGTTACTCCTTGGGGTGATCTTTATCCTTGCCATCAGTTTGTGGGAGACGATAAGTTTAAGCTGGGGGATATCTGGAATGGTGTTGATAACACTGAAATTCAGGATGAGTTCATGTCATGTAATGTATACGCTAGAGAAGAATGCCGTGATTGCTGGGCAAGACTATATTGCTCCGGCGGTTGTGCTGCCAACGCATACCACGCAACAGGCTCAATAAAGGGCGTGTATGAAAGTGGATGTGAGCTTTTCAGAAAGAGAATGGAATGTGCAATTGCCGTTGCCATTGCAAGACAGTTTGCATAAAGAATTGCATAACAAAAGGGACCGATTTCGGTCCCTTTTTGAGTGATTTTGATAATTATCTGCCGCAGCACTTTTTGTACTTCTTGCCGCTTCCGCAAGGACAAGGATCGTTTCTGCCGGGTTCTTTTTCCTTAACTACTGTCTTGGAACGTTTGAAGTCCTTAACGATTTCTGTCATCTTTTCTTCTGTAAGAACTCCGTCCCATTCTTCAAGAGTGTAAAGGTAATCAGCGTCAGCCTTTAACATGTTGAAGAATAGCTTTTCAAAGTCGATGTCTAGGTCGATAGCTGTATCTTCAGTGATTTTGTCTAAATCGTTAGCTTTGTTAAGGCTTGTGTTGATGCCATCAAGGAATCCCATGAAAATTACAGGTCTTATTTCAAACTTTTCAGCTAATTCCTTAACTGTGCCTGCCATGTGAGTGTCCTTGTTAGCAAGGATGTGCTTGTAAAGCTTTGTTTCAGCACCGCTGTATTCTTTCCAGAATTCTTCAAATGTTTCTTCAGTCTGAGTTTCCATTAACTCAGTCCACTGTTCAAATAAAGTCATGTTTTTCTCCTTATAATATAAAATTAATTAAAATTTTCTTTTCATTATGCTTAAGATGTCTCCGCATACAGCGCTTCCTGTTGGAAGAGGACCGGCGCCGCGTCCGTAGAACATAAGCTCACCTACCATATCACCTGTAATGTAAACAGCATTGAATTCGTTACTTACACCTGCAAGTGGGTGCGTCTTGTCAAGCTCAACCGGCTGAACGCTGTAGGTTACTTCACCATTTTCAATAGAAGCCTTACCGATCAGTTTAATCTTCTTGCCGGCTTCGTCTGCAGCCTTGATATCCTCTGCAGAAATCTTTGTGATTCCTGTAGTTGGTATGTCAGTAGGTGCAACATATTTGTCAAAGCAAAGTGCCATTAAGATGGAAAGCTTGTTAGCTGCATCGATTCCCTCTACATCTGCAGTAGGGTCAGCTTCTGCGAAGCCCTTTGCCTGTGCATCCTTAAGTACTTCGTCATAAGGAAGTCCTTCTTCTGTCATCTTTGTAAGGATATAGTTTGTAGTGCCGTTTAAGATACCCATAACTTCAACATAGTTGTTAGCTGCAAGAGCATTTGTAATTGCTGTTAAAACAGGAATGCCACCTGCAACACTTGCTTCAAATAAAAATTCTACATTGTTCTTTTTTGCTGTTTCAACAAGTTTATCGTAGTTTGCTGCAATTGCTGCCTTGTTGGCACTTATAACGTGTTTACCGTTTTCCATTGCCTGAAGCATAAAGGAAGTAGCAGGTTCTATTCCTCCAAGCATTTCAACAACAATATCAATTTCGTCGTTGTTTAATATTTCATCCGGGTCTTCTGTCAAAAGTTTTTCATCTGCGTCTACAAAACGCTTTTTGTTCTTATTTCTCTGAAGAATCTTAACAACTTCTGGAGAAACTCCGATTCTTTTTTCAATTAATTCTTTGTTGTCTGTAAGGATTTTATATGTTCCTCCTCCAACATTGCCAAAGCCCAGTAATCCAATCTTTGCTGTTTTCATAAGTATACCTCCAAATAGTCGCAATGCAGAAATTATATACTAGATTTCAATTTTTGTCTTTATTTTTTTTGAAATTTTGATATTATTTATTAGGCACTGCAAAAAAATTGATGAGGAGAGCAATTATGAGTATAAATATTGTCTTTGTGGAACCTGAAATTCCACCTAATACAGGAAACATAGCGAGAACTTGTGCGGCTACAGGAACTAATCTCCATTTAGTTAAACCACTTGGATTTAGTATTGATGACAAGCAGGTTAAGAGGGCAGGTCTTGATTACTGGCCATATGTAAATCTTGAGGTACACGAAAGCCTGGATGCCTTTATGGAAAAGTATGGAGACAGAAGACTATGGCTTGCAACAACAAAGGCAAAAAATATGTACGCAGATGTTGAATACAGAGATGGTGACTTTATATTATTCGGTAGGGAAACGAGGGGGCTGCCGGCAGATTTTGTTGAGAAGCATCAGGAATCAGGGATAAGAATTCCAATGAGTGAAGATACAAGGACAAGGTCCTTTAATCTTTCAAATTCAGCAAACATTATTCTGTTTGAGGCGCTCAGACAGCTTGGTTTCCCGGGTTTGAAATAGACTCTGTCACGCTTTTGCATGTATTAATATGTAAATTAACATTGAAACTTGTTATATTGTTTGGTATAATATTTGCATAAACACGTGAAAATTAAAGGTTAAAACAAGGTATTTTATGAAGCTTAGTTATGGATTGACAATTGAACAGACGCAGAAGTTAGCGATGACTCCTGAATTGATTCAAGCGATAAGAATCTTACAGTTTAATAATCAGGAACTGGATTCTTTTATACAGGATGAGCTTCTTGATAACCCTGTTCTTGAATTCGATAAAAGTAAAGAGGAAAGTCTCGCTGAATTGCAGGAAAAAATCCGAGAAGATTATGAAGATCCTGGATTTAAAGATTGGATGTATTCTAAAGATAAAGAGGAATACTCCTTTGAGCAGTTTACCAGCAAAGAGGAGACTTTAGAAGATTATCTTCTTCTTCAGCTGACATTTTCCAGTTTAAAGGGAGCAGATCTAAAATACGGAAGGTACATCATTGAAGCAATTGATGAAAATGGTTACCTTACTTTGTCATGTAAACAGATTGCTCAGGCATTTGATACTGACCCTGAGGACATCGGCAGAGTACTTGATGTTATTCAAACCTTTGAGCCTGTGGGTGTAGGTGCAAGAGATCTAAAGGAATGCCTGATTATACAGCTTTCTGCAAAGGGTCTGTTAGATGACATTATTGAGTATATAATTTTGAATCATTTGGAAGATTTAGGAGACAATAAGCTTAATAAGGTGGCAAAAAATCTGAATATTCCTGTCTCACAGGTTCAGATGATTTGTGACCTTATCCGCACATTGGAGCCTAAACCGGGAAGAAGCTTTTCAAGTGGCGAAACTGTTAAATATATAATTCCGGATGTTATTGTAGAGAAGGTAAATGATGAATATGTGGTTATGAATAATGATTCAAGTGTGCCGCATCTCGTTGTAAGCCCATATTATTCATCTCTTTCGAGAGAATCCAAAAACGACGAAGAACTTTCCAAATATTTGACAGACAAATTTAATTCTGCCTTATGGCTCATTAAAAGTATTGAACAACGTAAGCGTACAATCTACAATGTGGCATGTGCTGTTGTTGAGCATCAAAAGGATTTCTTTGATAATGGTGCCAAGTATTTGAAAACATTAACCCTTAAGCAGATTGCAGATTCAATCGGCATGCACGAGTCAACTGTCAGCAGAGCTGTTAATGGTAAGTATATGCAGACACCTAGGGGAGTTTTCGAAATTAAGTATTTCTTTTCAAGCGGTATTTCAGGTCATGATGGAGAGGGTGTATCCTCAAACAGCATCAAGACTATCATTAAAGAAATAATAGATAATGAAGATGCTTCAAAACCATATAGCGATCAGGATATTGTTGGAATACTAAGCGATAAAGGAATAGAAATATCACGTCGTACTGTTGCAAAATACAGAGAAGGAATGAATATTTTATCTTCATCTAAGAGACGAAGATATTAATATAACAAATTTATTATTAAACATTTTAAAAACTATTGTCATTAACGTGAGATGAGGAGGAAGTAAAATGGCGATTAAAGTAGGTATCAGTGGTTTTGGTAGAATAGGTAGAATTGTAATTCGTGCGGCAATGGATATGCCTGAAATTGAAATTGCAGCAATCAATGTAAGAAATGCAGATTTAGAGTACTTAGAATACCAGCTTAGATATGACTCAACATTTGGCAGATTTCCAAAGGAATTAGGTCGTTATGAAGAAGGACTTATTATCAATGGTAAGAAAGTTCCTGTTTTCAGCGAATCTGAAGCTATTAACATCCCTTGGGCAAAAGCAGGTGTTGAATACGTTGTTGAAGCTACAGGTGCTTATGTTACAACTGAAAAAGCAATGGATCACATTAAAGCAGGTGCAAAGAAGGTTATCATTTCTGCACCGGCAAAGGACAAAGAAACTCCAACTTTCGTATACGGCGTAAACCATATGGAATATACAACTGACATGCAGGTTGTTTCAAATGCTTCCTGTACAACTAACTGCCTTGCTCCTATGGCAAAGGTTATTGAAGATAACTGGGGAATTAAGGAAGGCTTAATGTCAACAATTCATGCTGCAACTGCTAAGCAGAAGGTTGTTGATGCTCGTTCTATGAAGGACTGGAGAACAGGTAGAAGTGTATTTGGAAATGTTATTCCGTCAACTACAGGTGCAGCTAAGGCTGTAGGTCTTGTAATTCCTTCATTAAAGGGTAAAATGACAGGTATTTCATACAGAGTGCCTACTTCAAATGTTTCAGTTGTAGACCTTAATGTAGTATTAGAAAAGCCTGCAACTTATGAAGAAATCTGTGCAAAGATGAAGGAAGCTTCAGAAACATACATGAAGGGTGTATTAGAATATGTTGATGATGAAGTTGTATCCGGCGATTTCGTTGGTGATCCTTGCACTTCAATATTTGACTCAAGAGAAGGTATTGAATTAAATGACCACTTCTTCAAATTCATTGCATTCTATGATAATGAATTCGGTTACTCCAGCAAGTGCTTAGAAATGATTAAGCACATGTACAGTGTAGATAACAAATAAGGAAGGCCTTAAAATGAAAAAAACTGTTAAAGACATTAACGTAAAAGGTAAAAAAGTTATTGTAAGATGTGATTTCAACGTTCCTCTAAAAGACGGAGCAATCACAGACGATACAAGAATTACTGCAGCATTGCCTACAATAAAATACCTTATTGAGCAGGATGCAGCAGTTATTCTCATGTCACACCTCGGAAGACCTGAGGGAGAAGCAAATATGAAGTACACTCTTAAGCCCGTTGCAGACAGACTTTCTGAACTGTTAGGCATGGATGTGCTTTTCGCTCAGTCTGATATGGTGGTTGATGAAGATGTAAAGGCTAAAGCTGCTTCTTTAGAAGGCGGCAAAGTAATGCTTTTAGAAAATGTTCGTTTCAGAAAAGAAGAAACTAAGAACGGTGCAGAATTTGCAAAAGAATTAGCATCTCTTGCGGAAATCTTCGTAAACGATGCATTCGGAACTGCTCACAGAGCTCACTCCTCCACAGCAGGTGTTGCAGACTACCTGCCTGCAGTTTCAGGATTCCTTATCGAAAAAGAAATAAAGTTCTTAGGCAATGCTGTTGAAAATCCAAAGAGACCTTTCGTTGCAATTATGGGCGGTGCAAAGGTTGGCGATAAGATTTCCGTTATTGAAAATCTGTTAAACAAAGTTGACACATTAATCATTGGTGGCGGAATGGCTTATACATTCTATAAAGCAATGGGTCTTGAAATAGGAACTTCAATTTTGGATGCTGAGAGCATCGACCTTGCTGCAGAACTGTTAAAGAAAGCTGAAGCAAAGGGTGTTAAGATGCTTATCCCTGTGGACGTTGTTTGTGCAAAAGAGTTTAAAAATGAGACAGAAATGCTGACATGCAGCAGAGAAGATATGCCTTCAGACATGATGGGCATGGACATCGGACCTGAAACAGTGGCACTTTACAAAGAAGAGATTGCAAAGGCTGAAACTGTTGTATGGAATGGACCGATGGGAGTTTTTGAAATGGAAAACTTTGCAAAAGGTACTTTTGAAATTGCGAAAGCTTTAAGTGAATCGAAGGCTATTACTGTAATTGGCGGAGGGGATTCTGCAGCAGCAGTTGAACAGTTCGGTCTTGCGGACAAGATGACACATATTTCAACTGGAGGCGGCGCTTCCTTAGAGTTCCTTGAAGGTAAGGAACTGCCAGGGGTAGCTGTATTGGAAGATAAATAAGAGAGGTAAGAAGATGCGAATTCCTTTTATTGCAGGAAATTGGAAAATGTACAAGACAATTTCAGAAGCTAAAGAGTATGCTATGAAATTTAGAACTTTATATCACGGAACAGATGTCAAAACAGCTGTATTTGCCCCTTATACACAGCTTTCTATGCTGGTTGAGGCATTTAAAGGAACGGGTATAGGTGTTGGAGCACAGAATGTTCATTTTGAAAAAGAAGGAGCATATACCGGTGAAGTTTCTATTCCAATGCTGCAGGAAATTGGTGTTGACTATTGCCTTATAGGTCATTCTGAAAGACGTCAGTACTTTGCTGAAACAGATGAAACTGTTAACTTAAAGCTTAAGGCTCTTCTTGAAACAGAGATTTTGCCTGTTGTTTGTGTCGGCGAAAACCTTGAAGAAAGAGAAGCCGGCAAAGAAGAGGATATAGTTTCTTCACAGATAAGGGCAGCTTTTAAGAGTATCGAGGGTCATCAGGCCGAAAGGGTTACTGTAGCATATGAACCTGTATGGGCAATCGGGACAGGAAGAACAGCAACTCCGCAGCAGGCTAACCAGATGTGCTTATGCATCAGAATGACATTAAGTGAAATTTATGACGAGGAAACAGCTGATAAGATTGTAATTCAGTATGGCGGAAGCGTTAAACCTGAAAATGCGACAGAAATTATGAATATGGAAGAAATTGATGGAGCATTAGTAGGTGGAGCGAGCCTTGATCCGTTAAAATTTATTGAAATAGTCAACTTTTAGCTTGATTTAGACATGAAGAATATGGTACAATAATCGAGTTAAAATACAAGGAGGAATTGAGATGAAAACTTTCTTAATGGTTTTACTTGCAATTGCTAGTATTATCTTGATAGCAAGTGTACTTTTACAGTCAGGTAACAGTTCCGGATTATCAGGTTCAATTGCAGGTGGCGCTGAACAGCTTTTCGGTAAGAAGAAGAGCAAAGGTTATGAGGCTATTTTAACTAAAGTTACTTCAATTGGTGCAGTACTATTTGTAATACTATCAATTGCTTTAGTTATGATGGAATAGATTGAACTGTTTTACATGATATATGTATTGCAGCTAAATCGATAAAATTGTTTCTAATTAAAATTTTAATTTTCGCTTTGAGAATAAGAGGTACAGACAGTGCCTCTTATTACTCGTTAAAAAGTGAACAGGAGGTATGCAATCATGAAAATTTTCATTGTTTGTGCGGCCGCTTTTGGTCTTCTTGTTGCTTTTTGCTTAGCAGCATGGATTATGAAGGCTGAAGAAGGTACAGACAGAATGAAAGAAATTGCCGGCTACATCAAAGAAGGTGCTATGGCGTTTCTGACAAGAGAATATAAGACAATGATTTTTGTTATTGTCGTATTATTCTTACTAATCGGTATTGGCTTAAAGAGCTGGATTACTGCAATCCTTTATTTATGTGGTGCTTTACTATCAGTTCTTGCAGGTTTCTTCGGTATGAAGGTTGCAACTAACGGTAATGTTAGAACTGCAAATGCTGCAAGAGAATCCGGAATGAACAAAGCTCTTAAGATTGCTTTTAGATCCGGTGCTGTAATGGGTCTTTGCGTATCAGGTTTAGGCTTATTCGGTCTTGGCGTAATCATTTGTGTTCTTGACCTTGCTACTGTTACTCAGTGCATTACAGGTTTTGGTCTTGGTGCTTCATCAATGGCTTTATTCGGAAGAGTTGGTGGCGGTATCTACACTAAGGCTGCTGACGTTGGTGCTGACCTTGTAGGTAAGGTTGAAGCCGGCATCCCTGAAGATGACCCAAGAAACCCAGCAGTAATTGCTGACAACGTAGGTGATAATGTAGGTGACGTTGCAGGTATGGGTTCCGACTTGTTTGAATCATATGTTGGTTCAATCATTTCTGCAGTAACATTAGCTGCAGTTGCTGTTGCTAACGCAGGTGGAGATGCTACATTCAATGCTGCTACTGCTGCTTTATTCCCATTAATCATTTCAGCAGTAGGTATCATCGCTTCAGTAATTGGTATTATGTGTGTAAGAGGTAAAGAAGGCGGAAACCCTGCTAACGCTCTTAACATGGGTACTTATATCAGTGGTATTATTGTAATAATCGCTACTATTTTCTTATCAAAGAACATGCTTGGAAACTACAGCTATGCAGCTGCTATTATTTCAGGTCTTGTTGTTGGTATTGCTATTGGTAAGATTACAGAAGTATATACTTCAGGAGATTACAAATCAGTTAAAAAGATTGCTGAACAGTCCCAGACTGGTGCAGCTACAACTATTATCAGCGGCTTAGGCGTAGGTATGATGTCCACAATGTGGCCAATCATTTTAATCTGTGCTGGCGTATTCTTTGCTTATCAGTTCGCTGGATTATACGGTATCGCTCTTGCTGCTGTAGGTATGCTTTCAACAGCAGGTATGACTGTTGCAGTTGACGCTTACGGTCCAGTATCTGACAACGCTGGTGGTATCGCAGAAATGTCCGAATTACCTCACGAAGTTAGAGAAATCACTGACAAGTTGGACGCAGTAGGTAATACTACAGCTGCTATCGGTAAGGGCTTTGCTATCGGTTCTGCTGCATTAACTGCATTAGCATTATTTGCTTCATATGCAGCTGTTACTGGTTTAGATTCAATCAGCTTATTAAATCCAATTGTAATCATTGGTTTATTCATCGGTGCAATGTTACCATTCGTATTCTCAGCATTAACTATGAATTCTGTTGGTAACTCTGCTAACAAGATGATCGAAGAAGTTAGAAGACAGTTCAGAGAAGACAAGGGTATCATGGAAGGTACTTCAAAGCCTGACTATGCAAGATGCGTTGATATTTCAACTCAGGCTGCTTTAAAGGAAATGGTACTTCCTGGTATCATGGCTGTAATTGCACCTTTAGCTGTAGGTATCATCTTTGGACCTGAAGCATTAGGTGGTATGCTTGGTGGCGCTTTAGCATCAGGTGTTATGATGGCTATCATGATGTCCAATGCCGGTGGTGCTTGGGATAACGCTAAGAAGTACATCGAAGAAGGCAACTTTGGCGGTAAGGGTTCAGATCCTCACAAAGCTGCTGTTGTAGGTGATACAGTTGGTGACCCATTCAAGGATACATCCGGTCCTTCAATCAACATTTTAATTAAGTTAATGACTATCGTTGCAGTAGTATTTGCTCCATTATTCGTTCAGATTGGTGGTTTACTGTAATCCATAGGTAATTAATAAATATGAAAAAATAGTCCCGCACTAATTATGTTGCGGGACTTTTTGAATTATAAATATTTTGACATAAGAAAAAACCCTCTCTTAAAAAAGAGAGGGGTCATACTTATATGTAATAAGCTTATTATTTGTTCTTAAATTCAGCAGGTCTCTTTTCTAAGAATGCTTTCATGCCTTCCTTCTGGTCTTCAGTTCCGAAACATCCACCAAATGCTTCAGCTTCTAAAGCAGAACCGGAGAACATATCTAAGTGATATCCCTTATTTACACATGTCTTTGACATTGCAACTGCGATAGGTGCCTTTGAAGCGATCTTCTTGGCAATAGCTTCGCAAGTTGGCATTAATTCTTCTGGTTCAACAACCTTTTCAACTAATCCAATTCTTAAAGCTTCTTCTGCGGAAATAGTATCTGCAGTCATAATTAACATTTTAGCCATACCTTTGCCAACAAGTTTTGATAATCTCTGAGTTCCTGCAAATCCAGGAGTAATTCCTAAACCAACTTCAGGCTGACCAAATTTTGCCTTTGAAGAAGCAATTCTGAAGTCACATGCCATTGATAATTCGCATCCGCCACCAAGTGCGAAACCGTTAACAGCTGCGATTACTGGTTTTTCAACGTTTTCAATAACATTCATAACGTTCTGACCGAAAGCACCAAAGGCTCTGCCCTCAGCAACAGTCAATGTGCTCATCTGAGCGATATCAGCTCCGGCAACAAATGAACGGCCTTCACCTGTTAAAATAACAGCTCTCACTTCATCGTCAGTACCAATTTTACCAAAAACATCAAGTAATTCTTCAAGAACAGTTTTGTTTAAAGCATTAAGTGCTTCTGGTCTGTTAATTGTAACATAAGCAATATTTTCTTTTACTTCATACTTAATTGTCTGATACATCTTCAAATTCCTTTCTCGATACAAAATCTTACCAACTGAAATTATATCATTTTAATATATTTGAATCAAGGAAATGTCATAATATTAACAAAATTACTTTTGTTAAAATATTATGCACATGTAAGATGGAGTGTTGAATACTTCCCCAAAAAATGGTATAATAATCGACATATTAGAAAAAATTTTGGAGATGAGGAGAAATATCTATGGATAATATAATTATTACAATGCCCGCTTCAAAGCTCAGAGAAATGTCTAGAGCTGCATTAGTAGGAAACTGGAAGGTAATGTTTTTAGGCGCCTTTATTTACTATATTTTTTCAGAAGTAATCGGATTGATTCTTGACGGGTTCTTTTTATCCGTTCAGTCTATCGAATTAATTGAAGGCATTGTTACAGAAGTACAGCTTGATTATGCCAGCAATATATATGGATTCTTTGTAAATGGCCCATTGCTATGTGGTTATATAATGTTTCTGCTTGCTTATTTTAGAAAGCATACTGTCGATTACGCTCTAACATTTGAAGGCTTCAGCATGTTTGGAAAAGCATTCTGTTTATATCTGCTGTACTCAATAAAAATCTTCCTTTGGACACTGCTATTAATAATTCCGGGAATAATTGCTGCCTTTAGATACAGTCAGGCATTCTATTTGAGAGTAGATCATCCTGAATGGACTGCATCAGATTGTATTAAGGAAAGTTGCAGATTGATGAATGGTAATAAGATGAAATTCTTTGCACTTAACTTATCTTTTATCGGATGGTATATCTTAGCTTCTATTCCTTTGAGCCTTGTTTCAATCGAATTACATCAGGGGTTAATGGTATACTCCTTTGGGGTTCTTCTCACGATGATTGTTTCTATTCCTACAATCTTTGTAAGCCTTTATGTAAATATTTCTAAGACAGTATTTTATGAAATTATCACAGGTAATCTTGTTGTGGAAAGAAATGAATCTTATTTTGAGTAACGTTGAAATAATGTGAATTAACACTCGATACCTCTTTGGCATAATATGAAAATATACTATGCTAAGGAGGTATTTTTTTGTCTATAGAGAGACATTATTTTCCGGGAAATAATACACCTATGGGATTTTATTCATATTACAGATATATTTTAGGTCAAAGGGAGGCCAATAAAATAATTTGTATAAAGGGTGGACCCGGAACAGGAAAATCTACCTTTATGAAGAAGATTGCTGATAGCATTAAAGACACAGAAGATATCGATTATCTTCATTGCTCCGCTGATGAGGGCTCCCTCGATGGTATTCTTCTGAAAAATAAAAAAATTGCATTAATAGATGGCACCAGTCCACATATAACTGACCCTGTAACACCGGGCGCAGTAGATAAAATAATCAATTTGGGAGAATACTGGAATGAAGATGCAATTGCCATAAATAAGGATGAAATTATCGATTTAAACGAAGAAACATCGAAGTGGTATAGAATTGCATATAATTATTTAAATGCAGCTAAAAGCGTATATAGAAGCCTTGAAGAAATATATAACAACGCTGTTGAGTCAAGTGAGGTTTATAGAATAGTAGCAGATGTTATCGTAGACATTTACAGCAATAAGGCAATATCTTTTGTCCCCGGAAAAAGAAAAAAATTCTTTGCTAGCGCTATAACAGGTAATGGAAATGTGAATTTCTTAAACAGTTTATTGAAAAATATGAGAAAGATATATTTGATAAATTCTCCTGTGGGTTTTTCTAATAACAGTTTTATGGAAATTATTACAGAAGGAGCAATTTACAGAGGTCTTGATATTGAAGAGTTTTACTGCTCTATCTGCCCAGAAGAAAAGATTGAACATTTAATCATTCCGGAATTAGCAACAGCTTTTATTACATTAAACGAATACCATGATATAGAACCATGGGAGATTACAGAATATAACGACGAATGTCAGGAGATAGTATTAATAGATATGAATGATTATATGAACCAACTGCTTATCGGAAGGGACGACAGCCTTATTTTGATGCTAAAAGAGGAGTTTGATATTCTAATGAATAAGGGTTACAAATATCTGAACAAAGCTAAAGAAGTTCATATGAAAGTTGAGTCAATGTATATTCCAAATATGAATTTCACTGAGATTTCTGATTTACTTAAAAAAGTTCAGGCAGAAATTAATATTTTATAAAAAAGTTGTTTTTTATGCTATAATTAATAATGAATATATTATAAACAAAAGAGGTTGACTCATGAAAAAAAGCTTATTGGATTTTTTAGAACTGCTTAAAAATAATAATCTGATTGTAGAATACGACATCCCAGAGGACATATTGAATCGAAAGGTAGATTATATTTCATACAATTCCATAGATGTTATAGAAGGAACTCTTTTTATTTGCAAAGGTTTGAATTTTAGAGAACAATATTTGGATGATGCAATAGAAAAAGGTGCTTTCTGCTACATTGCCGAGAAGGTTATAAAAGAAGATTTTCCTTATATTCTAGTCAAAGATATGCGCAATGTTATATCTGATATAGGCTCGTTGTTTTATGATGAAATCTGGAATGATAAACTTCAGATGATTGGTATTACGGGAACAAAGGGTAAGTCAACAACTGCCACCTTTGTGAAGGCCATAATGGATGAATACTGTGCATCTATAGGTGAGAAGCCGATAGGTTTCCTTTCGGGCATCTATACCTATGATGGAGAAAACAAGGTTAAAGCAAAAAAAATGACTACTCCTGAGACTCTACAACTTCATAGTCATTTAGCTAAATGTGTTGAAAATAAACTAAAATACCTTGTAATGGAGACTTCATCACAAGCCTTGAAGTACGATAGAACTAAAGCATTAAAATATAAGGTTTGTGGGTTATTGAATGTATCAGAAGATCATATTTCTGACAGAGAGCATCCTGATTTTGAAGATTACTTCCAATCAAAATTAAGAATTTTTAAGCAGTGTGAGATGGCTTGCATAAATTTTGATATGGATGAAAGATTTCTTAACAGAGCTATGGAGGAAGCAAAGGCTTATTGCAAAAAAGTTGTAACCTTTGGTACAAAGGAAGGATCAGATTACTTTGGCTATGATATAATGTCTACACCAAGTCAGCTTACTTTTAAATTGAAGTGTGAAGGTGGAGTAGAAAATATAGTTGTAAGCATTGGGGGATATTACAATGCAAGTAATGCCCTTGCAGCAATTGCTATGACCAGATCACTTGGAGTGCCATTTGAATGTATAAGAAATGGACTGTCAAAGGTTAAAGTTGCAGGAAGAATGGAACTCTATCAGTTACCAAATAAACATGTAGATGTTATAGTAGATTATGCACATAATAAGCTGAGTTATGAGACGCTTTTTGATAATGTCAAAAAACTATATCCAGGAAGAAAGATTATGCTCGTGTTTGGCTGTCACGGTAACAAGGCATATAACCGAAGAAAGGATCTTGGAGAATTAGCTAATATCTATGCTGATAAGATTATTCTTACGGAGCAGGATCCGGGTACAGAATCTGTTCTCGATATATGTCAGCAGATAAAGGAACACATTGACGCTGATAAACCGGTAATTACTATTGTCGATAGAGGAGAAGCCATTGCAGCAGCCTGTGAAATGATAGAGGATAACTGGGTAATGGTCATCGCAGGTAATGGAGCTGACGGATACCAGAAGAGAGGATTGTCATATGTTGAACTGCCAACAGATGGAGAGCGTGTTCAGGAATATATTTCAGCACATCAATAATTGTAAAAAACACATATACAAAAAAAGATGCCACAGGCATCTTTTTTTTATTATATGTTCTTAACCCTTTCAATGAGCTTTATCATATCTAAGGGCAGCGGGGCTTCTAAGTCGAGAAGCTGCCCGGTAACAGGGTGAGTAAAAGTCAACCTGTAAGCATGAAGAGCCTGCCTGTCAATGTACTCTGAGGTGCTTTTTTCTTCAGCACCTTCAATTAACCTGTAATCACCATGTATTTGCCTGTACAGAAAAGGGTCGCCATTACTGTATAAGTGGTCGCCGGTAATAGGAGGTCCA
>JAQXRN010000190.1 GCA_029218545.1 Bacillota bacterium
TCGCATACCATATCCATGTGACCCTGCAGGATAATAGTTGGAGCATTTTCGTAGCCCTTAGATGCAGGTTTATATATTAATACGTTTTGAGCTTCATCCTGAACATATTTCAGGTTTCTTTCTTTAGCAAAGTCTGCCAGGTAATTGCTTATGGCAGTATTGTTGTATGAACCTCTTGGAATTGCACTGATTTCTTCAAAAAATCCGAAAACAGATGCAGGCTTTAATTTTTCTAATACTTTCATTAATCGTTGGCGATTTAAGAAACGCCATCCCCCTTTCAGTACATATCTTTATTTAATAAGCCAAAGTATTATATCACAGCATACAAACAAATATCAACGAAACGATGAAGAGTTTTGTGAAAAATATTAAAAATGCATTTAAAAAAATAGCATAAAATGGATAAAAAAACAAAAAATAAGATATTAGTGTTGTGTTTCGTTTTTTTTTTTGTTATAATGACAAATGTCTGACTGTCTAAATTCAGCATATAATTATAATAACAGAGGGGAAATTTTTTATGAGAGCTTATGAAAGAATGCTTGAATATGTAAAATATCCAACTGCATCCGATCCTGAAAGCACAGTGGTGCCAAGTACACAGACGCAGTGGGATTTAGCAAGAGCTTTGGTAAAAGAAATGGAAGAAATGGGAATCAGCAATGTTTCTCTTGATGAACACTGCTATGTAATGGGTGAAATTCCATCAAATATTGAAGGCTACAATGGCCCAAGCGTTGGATTCGTTGCACACATGGATGTCTCATGCGAAGCTCCTGCAGAAAATATAAAGGCACAGGTTATCGAATATAACGGGGGAGATATCATCCAGAACGAAGAACTGGACCTTAGAATCGATGTGAACACATTCCCGTTTATTGAAAAGTACAAGGGATGTCACATTGTAACAAGCGATGGAACAACACTCCTTGGGGCAGATAACAAGGCAGGAATTGCAGAAATTCTTACAATGGCAGAAACTCTTTTAAGTAATCCTGAAATCAAACACGGAAATGTAAAGATTGCATTTACGCCTGATGAAGAAATCGGCTGTGGTACAGAATTCTTCAATGTGGAAAGATTTGGAGCAGATTTTGCGTATACGGTAGATGGCGATGCATTTGGCGAATGTCAGTCAGAAACCTTTAATGCCTTTACTGTAAATGTATATGTGACAGGTTTCAATATCCATCCCGGAAGTGCTAAAAATATGATGAAGAATGCCATCAGAATCGCGGCAGAGTACGAAGTAATGATTCCTGATGCAGAGACGCCGGAGCATACTGAAGGTTACGAAGGCTTTTACCATCTTTGCGAAATGAAGGGCGATGTGGAAAGTGCTCAAATGGAATATATCATCAGAGACCATGATATTAATGAAGCACAAAGACGCTGTGAATTCATGAAAAAAGCAGCTGATTACCTTAACAGCAAATACGGCGAGGGCACAGTAAGGGTTGAGATTACTCCAAGCTACAGAAACATGAGGGAAGTAATTGAAAAAAATCCTCAGGTTGTTGAGCTTGTTCTGGCTGTATATGAAGAAATGGGAGTAAGCCCCGACACGGCACCTATCAGAGGCGGTACAGACGGTGCAAATCTATCCTTTATGGGAGTTCCGTGTCCTAACCTTGGAACGGGCGGACACAACTATCATGGTCGCAAGGAATTCGCAGTGGTGGAAGAAATGGATAAGGTAGTTGACCTTCTTATAAGAATTGCAGAGAAAACTGCAGAATTATAAGAGAGTGTAAAGACCTAATAAACACATGTTAAAGTCTTTTTCACGAAAAAACTGAAGTGTAAAGATGCTAGGGGTAGTTAGCGGCATTTTTGAAATGGACCAATTAATTTGACAATCGTGGAAAAGCAAAATAGATATTTCAAATTAAAAAGAAAGGTTATTTATTATGGAAAAAAAGAAAAAGAAATTCTCTTTCCCTTCAGCCTATACGGTTCTGTTTATTGTACTGATTCTGGCTGTTGCGTTGACTTACATCATTCCTGCA
>JAQXRN010000191.1 GCA_029218545.1 Bacillota bacterium
TTTTATATAGATGTAAACACTCTCTTCGATGATGCAGATGGAAACCTTGATCAGAGCAAGTCCTCTGACAATGCCCATGTATATGCAAAACATTATGCCGAGTGGGCCAACTGGTTAAGAGTCGAAACCGCAGAAAAAATTAATAACTTAAAGAAAAAGTCTTAAGCCCTGTGTTTAGGACTTTTTTCGTGTCAAAAATCGACAAAAAACAACCATTTTATCGTGGTTTAATTGACTTGAAGTTAATAAATTGTTAGAATAATATGATATGTTATAATCAAAAAAGATGAGGTCTCGAGTGTCATGAAGGTAAGAAGACATTTCCAACAGAATAAAAAAGGGATTACCCTTGGAGAACTGCTTATTACCGTTGCAATTCTTGTAATTATAATGGCTGTTGCGCTTCCTGCGGTGACCTCACTTTATAAAAATATTAATCAGAAAGAGCTGGATGATAAGGCGCAGATAATATATGTTTCTGTTCAGAATAAGCTTAGCAAGATGAAGGCATCCGGCAATACAAAAGTTTACAAGTATGAGGGAGAGACTGCCGAAAATAAGGTAATGAAGCTGGCAGGCAAACCAACCGATGTAAATGCACCGGATAACAGTTATTCAGAGGGAGATATATGCTATTTTACTTCTGAAGATTTAAAAACAGCAGGTACGGCCGCTTCCGCCATAATGAATGGCACTACTATGGATGAATCCCTGCTGAATCAACACTGGGTCATTGAATACAACCCTAAGGAAGCAACAGTTTATTCCGTCTTTTACAGCGAAGGTCTGTATAACTGTGCAGAGAAATATGTTGCTAGCTATACATCATATAACAGTGATTTGCGTTACAAAGAAAAAAGGTTGGAAGCAGGTGCAAAGGTAGGCTATTACGGTGGCGGATTGCTAAATCTTAAGACTGATGTAGCGACTTTGACTCCTGTACTTAAAATCACCAATGCTGAAAAGCTCGTTGCAGAGGTTAGCTGTGAGATTCCGGAATCGGTGACTGATTTACCTGCATTTAAAGTGGACCTGGAAGATGTTGATGGAAAAAAATATACTAAATACTATGGCTACTGGGCAGGCACCAGTGAGTACAAGAATAAAGTTAGAGACATAGCTAATGAGGCTGGAGTGGATTATGAATGTGATGCTCCGGTTATAAAACAATCAGATTGTACATACACTCTTAACCTTGTGCTAGATGATTTGAGCAGTGATTCAACAAGATTTACAAATGCTTATGGTGAAAACAGCAGCAATACTGTTAAGCTCAAATCAGGAACACCTTTAAAGGTTACGGCAACAGCATTGTGTCCGCAAAACTATGCAGTTTCACAGAATATTAGTGATACAAAGATTACAAACAGCCTGTTTGCTGATGAGAATAATACAGCATCCGGCTCAGATGACACTATGAATAAGAACTATGGTAATGTGGTTTCTCCTGCAGTTGTAAAATATGGCAGACACCTTCAGAATCTGGACTCTTTATCTGGAGTCGAAAATGCTTCCATAACCCATGTGGTTCAGGGAAGTGATATATCCTTTAAAGAAAAAGCAGAGTCAGAAGAGTTAAGGGACTGGCAGAAATGCTATGGCAAAGAGTATTTTAACGGACTGACAGATAATGTACCGAACTTTAAGCCTATCATTAATAGCAAAATAACAAGCTTTGATGGAAAGCCTGATAAAACTTCATATACAATAGAAAACCTTACTGCTGTTGCAAAGGATGCAAAAAATCCTGTAACAGACGCAGGGCTGTTTGGAATAGTCAGCGGACAGGCACTTGAAATAAAGAATGTAACCATGACAGGAACCAAAGTTCAGGCAGCAATGTCTGGAGATAGTTATACAGGCTCCGCAGGTGCAATAGTTGGAAATGCAGCTTCCAAAATTACTTTAGATAGCTGCAAAGTATTCTTAACTGAAGCTGATGTTGATGGCAAAACCAATAAAGATGTATGGATTGCCGGTAATAAAGCAGGCGGATTGATAGGAAGCGTTAGCGGAGCATCGGTTACGATTAATGGCTCAAGTGCTTCAACTGTTATTACTTCAAATAATACTTCTGCATCAAAACAGAACATAAGTAGTGCAGGAGGCCTAATAGGTATGTTTGCAACCAATAAGGATAAGGAAAAAATAATGAAGATAGATAATTCCTATGCGGATTGTTACATAACAGGGGACTATGCAGGAGGATTAGTTGGTGAATTTGACAGTAATTTCAGTGCAACAATAGCCAACTGTTATGTAGCAGGCTATTTGACTTACAAATCATTGGGAGCAGGAATTATTTGTGGAAAAATGAACATACAGAATGCATATACAGCAATATCATTGATTGATTGTGATATTGATAAGAATTATTACTCTACAGCGGAGCCTGGTAATAAGACGGCGGAAAAAGTTTTTTACAAAACACCATCTAAAAATCATAATTTCAAGGATACAACGCAAATCACCAGTGACTTAACCGCTGAGAAGATGGTCGTAGCTCTTGGAGGAGAATTTACAGATATTACAACTGGTTCTACTCCATACAACCTGATGAATCAAGGCTTAAGTGAAGGCGGATATCCGTATCCGGTACTAACCGGTTTGCATCATTACGGAGACTGGAGCAATTAAGATTAAGAAGGAGGGTTCTCTTTTGAAGAATTTTTCAGCAAAACTAAATAACCAAAGAGGAGCCTCATTGATTCTTGCTTTAGTAGCTTTTCTAGTGGCTGCAGTAATTGCTACTGTTATAATAACAGCTGCCACAAGTACTACAAAGAGAGTGCATGATGACAGAGACATTCAGCAGACCCATCTTACCTTATCTTCTGCTGCCCAGCTTGTGCGTGATGAAATGGCAACCGCAGAATATGGCGAAGTAAAAACAACAAAGATACCTGATTCAGGTACCCAAACCGTTGAAACAACAAGAACTGCTACGGGAATTTTGAAAGAAGAGATAGTCGGCATAATCAAAGATATGGATGTACAAGCAGGAGATGTATACAAAGAAAACGTATTCAAAATCAAGGTGGAAGGCATTGAGATGGATACGGTTGATGTATCCATTGCAATGAAGTCTAACGGTACATCAAAATATAAGCTGACTTTTACCTTTACAAAGGAAGGGTCTGAGGAAGCACTGTTTTTGAATATGGACCCCTCTGTAACAACAAATGAAACCAGCAGTACAGGTTCAAGCGAAAGAATTGTAACTAATACAACAACTATAAAATGGAAAAATCCTATTATCAGCGGAATGGGGGCTTAAAGATGATGAAATTGACTAAAAATTATATTAAGAAACATCTTAAGCTGTCTAAAAACTCAGGCGAAACGCTGGTAGAAACCCTAGTTGCACTTTTAGTTGTGACATTAGCTGTGGTATTGCTTGCAGGAAGCATAGTTTCTGCAGTAAAAGTTAACAAAAGTGCGAAGGATTTTAATACGGCATTTAATGTTGAGAAAGCCAAAAAAGAAGCAGACGGAACCGTTACAGTTAAAATAGTACATGAAAACAGTGAAATAAATAATGATAATATAGAAGTAAACGCATATAAGACAGATGATGAAAACGGATATTGCTATTATGAAAAAAAGATTGAAAATATACAACAAACTCCATAATAATTCCGGTATGACTCTGCTGGAACTATTGTGTGCAATATTGATTCTGCTGCTGATTACAGGTGTTATGACCGCACTTATTTCTATGGGGGTAGAGCAATACAACAAGTCCATGCGTAATTCTCAGTCGCAGGTCCTTTATTCAACCTTGATGACAGTAATAAGCGATGAATTAACATACAGCACTCAGATTAAGACTGATGATTTAGGTAATGTGCGACAGTTTTTGAGTAAAAGCTATGGCATTCGTGGCAATCTCAGTACAATAATGACGGACAAATCCGGCTTAAATGGCTACGGTAAAATTATTTTTGGAAACTGTGACAATCCGGAGGAATACCTCCACATTTTAGGCAAAGGTTCATATCCAAACGGATTGACGGCCAGAGTCGATAGCCTTACATATTACAATGATTCCAGCACCTTTACAGTAAAGCTGAGCATAGGCTATGAAGGCAAGGAAATACATGTAGGCACATTCAATGTCTTAAATGTTAACAAGACAAAGGCAGAGATTCTGACTTAATACATGAAGTAAGAGGAAAATACATGTCTATATATGATGATTCAATAATAATGACATATTGCATAGCGGTTACAGCCATACTTGGGGCGGTATTTGGGTCTTTCCTAAACTGTGCTGCCATGAGAATCGCAAAAGAAGAGTCCTTTATTGAGGGACACAGTAGATGTCCAAAATGCAATCACAATCTGAGGGCGATGGACCTTATACCTATATTCAGCTGGATTTTTTCAGGTGGCAAATGCAGATACTGCAAGGAAAAGGTATCTATAAGATACCCGCTCACAGAGATAGTGTTTGCAGTGCTATCGGTTATGTGCCTTTTGGAATATGACCTGACAATAATATGCGTCAGAAACCTGATATTGTTAGGCTGCCTTTTCTGCCTGTCACTGGTGGATCTGGAAAGCTATATTATCCCTGATGGCTGTCACATTATAGCCATAGGTGCATGGGTAGTTACAGGCTTTTTCGCCTTTGAAGAATACGGCGGATGGCACGGAATCGCTCTTAACATTCTTGCAGCCCTTTTATATGGCGGTGGAATGCTACTTATGTCGCTGATAATGGATAAGCTTCTAAAGAGAGATAGTCTCGGAGGAGGGGATATTAAACTCTTCTTTGTAGTAGGGCTTTATCTGGGACTGATTGCATCACTGTTTACATTGCTCATTGCATGTGTATTAGGAATAGTATTCAGTTTGGTGTTCTTAAATAAGGACAGCGAAGGTAATCAGAAGCTTATACCTTTTGGACCTGCAATTGCAGTTGCCATGTGGGGAATGCTCATGTATGGAGAGCCATTGGTAAATTGGTATTTAAGCCTTTTTTAAAAAATAGAAGGATAGAGGAATAGATTATGAAAAAGACTTTACTTGGAATTGATATAGGCCATAAGCAACTGAAGATGGTGCTTACAGACGGAACAAGAATTGTAAAAACGGCCGTTGCCACCATGCCTCAAAGCATGGTAAAGGAAGGAAGGGTTGTTTCATCTGAGGCCATGGCAGAGTTCATCAGAAATATTATGTCAGAAAACGGCATCAGCTGCAGACAAGCGGCTCTGGTTATTCCTGATGAATCTGTAATCATCAGAAACATGACTTTGCCACTTATGACTGATGCGCAGATTAAGATCAATCTTCCATATGAATTCCGTGACTATATTACTGAAGAATTAAATAGATATGAATTTGATTATGCAGTAATAACTACTGAAGAGGAACTCAAGGCACAGAATAGGGAAAACGGAGAGAGCTATACCATGGATCTGATTGCTGTTGCTGTACAGAAGGAAATCTTAGAAGAAGCAAAAAATATGATTCGAAAGGCCGGATTAAAGCTTACAAAGATTGTTCCTGCAGCATGTACATATGGTGTATTATTAAGCAACACCACAAGTGATGGTGAATCAGAAGAGAATAACTATGACTACGCAATACTCGACTTAGGACAAAAGACTATTCGATTACATATTTTCCGCAATGGGCATCTCGAAATCAGCCGTTTAATAGATATGGGACTTGATGCCATTGTAACTATCATAGCAAATAAGTACAATGTTGACGATTATCTTGCACATACATATATGATCAACAATTTCGAAAATTGCTTAAGTGACGATGCATGTAAGAATGCATTTTCAGAAATGGGCGTAGAAGTAATGAGAGCATTGAATTTCCACTCTTTCAATAATCCCGACAGACAGCTCAAGAAGGTATGGATTTGCGGAGGCGGTTCAAAGATTTCTTATCTTAAAGATGAATTATCTGCCGTATTGGATTTGGAAATTGAAGAATTGGTAGATTTAATAGACAGTGATGATGATAATTTGAAGGATATTATTCAAGCATACGGTGTTACTCAATAATGTACACAAGTTAGAGAAAAGGAATGATAACGTTGAAAAAGAACAGTAAGAAAAAAATTAATTTTCATATAGGTAAGAAAAAGGCATCGTCAAAAGTCAGCCTGCCTTCAAAGAGAACAATAAATCTATTGTCAAATGAAGAAAAAACTATCGACCCAAAGAAGATGGTTATTACATGCGTAATTTTGGTAATTGCTTTAAGCATGTTCTGCAAATTTGCGGTTTTCGATAAACTTATGGCTGCAAATACAGCAGAGTCAGAAGTGGCAAACGTAAGGGCAGAACTTGACGAGGCGTACATTAAACTATCTCAACTGACAGATGTTACAGATGAATATGCACATTACACATATTCAGGAATGACAAGCGAAGAACTGCTTAGAGTTGACCGAGTAGATATTATGAATCTTTTAGATAGAATTGTGCTTCCGAAGGCTGTTGTAAACTCATGGTCCATACAGGATAATCAGCTGACACTGTATATGGGAAGTAATACCCTTCAGGCTATTAATTTAGTAGTGCAGGATGTGGAGCAGGATGAAATGGTAGATTTCTGTATTGTTGAAACGGCGGCGACTAAGGATGACACAAAGAACACAGGCAGAGTAAATGCAAAGGTTACAATTATCCTAAAAAATGCACCAAGTAATCAGTAGAGAAGAGGATTTTAAGATATGAGAGTACTAAGCAGAAAGTTTACAAAAAGAGAAAAATTCCTGTTATCAGTGCTATGCCTGATTCTTGTGGGATTTGTATATATGCAGCTTATCTATACCCCGATTCAGAACAGAATAGCAGCAGCTGAAAGCGAAAAGCAGACTCTGGAAGCGGAGCTAATGGCGGTAAATACAAAGGTCGAGCGAATTGAGAGCATGGAACGCGAGCTGGAAAGCCTTGTTGCACAGGGTAAGGTAAGCTATATGGGCAGCTACAACAACAGCAAAGC
>JAQXRN010000192.1 GCA_029218545.1 Bacillota bacterium
TTATTATGTAGGAAATATCGATTTTTCGATATTTCCGGAATATCAAGAAAAGTACCTTGCGAAGGTCGACCTTAATGGGCGACATGTGTGCAAAGGAATCTCTGATTCCGTGTTGCACACTCTTCTTACATTTTTTGTGAGACATAACAAAGAATCATAAAACAGCGTGTTACAAATAAGTCCAAAATATGAGTAATACTTGAAGCAACAGCGGCAACATATGCGTAGTCTATGTGCCGTTGTTGCTTTTTGGTCGACGGATGTAAAAATTAAACTTGATAATGCCATATGGCAATGTTAGAATGTATTTGAAATCGGGTATTATTGCCTGTTTCATCATTTGTTTTACTAATTAAATATTACTTATATCTTAAAAATCGACGGAGAGGAAGAGAAATGATCGAGATTAAGAACACTAATGTACTGAATTGGGTTAAAGAATGCGCAGAGCTAACAAATCCTGACGAAATCGTATGGATTGACGGCTCCGAAGAACAGCTGGAGGCATTGAGAAGCGAAGCTTGTGCAACAGGCGAAATGATTAAACTAAATCAAGAGAAGCTTCCGGGATGCTACTACTACAGAACACATCCAAAGGATGTTGCAAGAGATGAAAAGAGAACAGTAATCTGTACAACAAACCAGAAGGATGCAGGTCCAACAAACAACTGGGTTCAGAAGGATGAAATGTACGCAAAAATGCGTCCTTTATTCAAGGATTCCATGAAGGGTCGCACTATGTATGCTATCCCATTTTCAATGGGCGTTCCAGGAACTGAATTTGCAAAAATCGGTATCGAGCTTACTGACTCAATCTATGTAGTATTATCAATGCACATAATGACTCGCGTTGGAGATACCATCATTGAGCAGCTTAACAATGGTGCAGACTTTACCAGATGTCTTCACTCAAAGGCTCAGATTGACGCAGAGAACAAATACATTGCGCACTTCCCTGAAGATAACACAATCTGGAGTATTAACTCCGCTTACGGAGGCAACGTGCTTCTGGGCAAAAAGTGCTTTGCACTTCGTATCGGCTCATGGCTTGGTAAAAACGAAGGCTGGATGGCTGAACACATGCTTATCCTTTGCATTGAAAGCCCTACAGGCGAAAAGAAATACGTTACTGCAGCATTCCCAAGTGCTTGTGGCAAAACTAACCTTGCAATGCTTATCCCACCTAAACACCTTCAGGAAAAGGGATACAAGGTATATACAATCGGTGATGACATCGCTTGGCTTCGTGTTGGAGATGACGGCAGACTATATGCAGTTAACCCTGAAAACGGTTTCTTCGGTGTTGCTCCCGGTACAAACAGCAAGAGCAACAACAATGCTCTAATGACAACAAAGAAGAATACTATCTACACTAACGTATGCAGAAACCTTGAGGACAACACTGTTTGGTGGGAAGGTCTTGATCAGCCTGCTCCAGTAAACGGTGAAGACTGGCACGGAAACCCTTGGAATGCTGAAACAGCAGAAGAAAAGGGTGCTCATCCAAACTCAAGATTTACTGCCCCTGCAGAGAACTGTCCATCAATTGCTGACGAGTTCTCAACTGGAGAAGGCGTTCCAATCAGCGCAATCATCTTCGGTGGACGTCGTTCAAAGGCTGAACCGCTAATCTGTCAATCTCGCGACTGGGATCACGGCGTATTCATGGGTTCAAAGATGTCTTCACAGACAACTGCTGCTGCTAATGGCGCTGTAGGTGTTGTACGTTACGACCCTATGGCTATGCTTCCATTCTGTGGATATCACATGGCTGACTACTTCCAGCACTGGATCGATATGGGCAAGAAGATGACTAACCCTCCTAAGATCTTTAATGTTAACTGGTTCCGCAGAGACGAAGACGACAACTTTATCTGGCCTGGCTTCGGCGACAATATGCGTGCTCTTTTATGGGCTCTCGATCGTTGTGAAGGAAAGGCTGATGCAGTTGAAACACCTCTTGGATTCGTTCCAACTAAGGAATCTTTAGACCTTGAAGGATTAGATTTAACTGATGAACAAGTTGAAGAAATCCTTACAGTGGATAAGGCAACATGGCAGAAGGAACTTGAAGGAATCAAGGAATGGTATGCTAAGTTCGATCACCTTCCTGTTGAGCTGACAGAAAGCTTGGCAAAGCTTGAAAATGGTTTAAAATAAGAAAAATGTTTATAATTAATGGTGGATGACCTCATCCACCATTTTTTATGCCATTTTTGTCAGGCAACTGTTTATTACCGTTGACATATACCCTATACGGGTATATAATCATCATAATCATTATACCTCCACAGGGTATTTGCAGCATATTATTTATTATACATACTCAACAAAAGGAGACCCTTTATATGACAGATAAAAAAACTTGTGAATGCTCCACAAAGAAAACCGATCGTTCTGAGGATGAACGTAAAAAGCTGATTCATCGCCTTAACAGAATAGAAGGACAAATCAGAGGCATTCGC
>JAQXRN010000193.1 GCA_029218545.1 Bacillota bacterium
CGTCGTCACAAATCAGAATGGTGTGGGTCATGGCCGTTCTCCCTTTTTCTTGATCATATCTTTAAGATTAGCATATCACAGACAGATTAAGTTGCAAGGGAGAAATTGTTAAGAAGTCTTTAAGGTGCGGAGAAAGGTGCAAAAAATAAAGAGCGCCCGGACGGGCGAAACCATTTTTCACCAGCCTGGGCAAATTTCTGACTGTTTTGGAGTTGGTATTGAGAGATAAAAAAGAAAGGGAACCCTGACGGTTCCCTTTCAGACGAGCTGGCCCGCCGAAACCTTTGGCCGCCGGACTGCTTACCAGCCCGGCGGCGTGTTGAGTAGACGCGGGGATTCGCGGAGGGGGAGAAGGGCTCAGCGGGCGGAAGGGTCCCGGCTGTTCTTCTTCTGGTTCAGACGGTTCTGAGCATTCTGATTCTGAGAATTCTGAACGCTGTCCTGGGCCTGATTGTTCTGGCGCTTCTGATTGTTTTGCTGATTGGGATTCATGGATCGTACCTCCTCATAATTTGGATACGCAGGTAGTTTGGCAGGGACCGGGCGAAACTATACGGCGGTTTCAGAGAAAATTTGGGAAGGTGATGATTTATTTTTGAGCCGGGACCGGGTAAGCTGGCTATTGACAAACAGAGGAAAACATGCTAAGATAACATTCGCCTCTGATTGAGTAAAGATGAGGAGAGATGTCCGAGTGGTTTAAGGAGCCGGTCTTGAAAACCGGTGACTCGCAAGAGCCGTGGGTTCGAATCCCACTCTCTCCGCCACTTTAATCTCGGACAACTGAAGATTGATCCGGAACTTACAGCCATGCAGAAGTACCCAAGTGGCTATAAGGGGCTCCCCTGCTAAGGGAGTAGGCGGGTAAAACCGTGCGGGGGTTCGAATCCCCCCTTCTGCGCCATAAGGTCGCAACAATCTGGATACTTTAAGCGCAAAGCTTAGAGTACCAAAGGGTTGCGGCCTTATTTTTTTCAAATTTTCGGGTTGCGGAGAATGGATATTTTCGAGCAATTCGAGTAACTGGACGGATTTGAACTCCCCTTTTCCTGCCGTTTGCGGCAAAAGCGAGAAAAGCGCCCTTTTTCAAAGGGGAAAACGGGGCAAGCTTCCCTCAAAATCATATACGAAGTTTCGGGCGTCTGTTTGTTGGTTAAGTCAAAGACATCAAAGAGGCGCCCTTTTTCAATTCCAGATTCAAAAAGGGCGTTTTGCCCATCATACGTTTACCTGCCGGGGCAATTCAATTCGCTCCGGCTTATTTTTTGTAGGAAATTGATATGGACAAACAAAATGATATGGCGCAGCTCCGCTATCTCGAGAAAGCTACCATCGGTCTGTGTCGTGCAGGCTTTGACACTGGGTAGATTAAAAATTACTACCGCCCAGTCAATTGGGGCAGCAGCGATCCTTACCATATCTCCGTCAAGGTCAGTGTTCTGTACCGGTGGCAGAATATGGATGCCATTGGAGAAAAAGCAATCCGAAGAGCTGGCCTCTTTTATTCTGAAAACTACTTGAATCCGTAGCTCGGTTGTGAGCGTATGGTTATTCGTAAGGTCGAGAATTTGCATCTCTTCATATCCACCCCTAAAGGGCCGTGAAATCAATGATTTTGCGGCCCTTTTTATAACCTATCGATGGAATGAGTTGAGAATACTATGTGGATGATTGAAAATAGGTTGCCCATATGTTGCTGGACAAGGATACGGAATAAATCAGGCAAACCAGCATAATCTCCATGTAATAGTCGACTACCATCTATCATGAATTATTGCGGTTTCTCCTTTAATGTGATAAAATTATAATAAAGGAGGGATTATCATGGCAGAAAAGAAAAATCCCCATGCACTCCCAATTCAAGAGAAATGGATAAAGCTAACCGCTAAAGAAGTGAAGCACATTTTTATCTACTATATTATTCTTTTTTTCACAGCTCTTGTGTTGTGTGCACGAATGATCAATGACTTATTTCCTCCCGCAGAGACAGGAATCAAACTTATTGAGCTCTCATCATTTTCGTTTGTTTTTGGCCTTTTAGGAAGCACGTTTTATTATATTCGAAAGCTTTATAAATCTTGTATTCAGCTTCTTGTTGACTCTAGCGGTGCCGATACTTCTATCCCAAGCATGGGCGTAAAAGTATACTTTTATTTGCGTCCAGTTATGGGTGCTGTTTTAGCTACTCTAATCATTCTTGGTATATATGGAGGCTTTTTCTTTTTACAAGATGAACCCTCTATCAATGACGAAAAATTTTACATTTTTTCTGCAATTTTTTCTTTTGTTGTCGGTTTTTCAAACGGAAAAATCATCGTTAGATTAGACAACAGTTCCGATAAAATTGCTGAATTAATTAAAATTGCAAAGGAGGACTAGCAATGGCCGTTGCACTTGACAACCGGAAAGAAAATATTAGGAAGCTAGAAGCACTGGCTCAAGAGGTGCTATCGTTAAAAAAATTGCACCGGCAAAGGCGACCAATTGTGATAGAATTTTGTGGGAGTCCTAAAGCCGGGAAAACATCTTCAATAAATTCCCTAAATATATTCCTCAAACGAAATGGATTCAAAACAACCATCCTTACAGAACGCGCAAGCGTCTGCCCGATTCCTGACAAGGAAAGCCCCACATTTAATGTCTGGACATGTTCTTCAACTATTAACGAAATCAATACAGAGATTAGTAAGGCAAATCTTGCAGAGGGTATGGGGCCAGATATAATAATATGTGATCGTGGTATTTTCGATGCACTCTGCTGGTTCAGATGGTTAAAAAACAGGAATAAAATGGATGAATCTGAGTACAATATCTTATCGGAATTTGCATTACTTAATAGATGGCAACGTAATATTGATCTTGTTTATGTCTTTATCGCTAACCCTGAAGAATCTATAAGGCGAGAATATGCAAATTTGCTTACGGATAAACGTGGTTCAATTATGCGAGAAGACATATTAGCAGAATACCGAAAATCAATTATAGATACTTTCAACGAATATAAAGACGCATTTAGAGCAACTTCAATAATTGACACCACTGATATAGAGCAAAATAATGTTGGCTATCAGGTAACAGAACAAACTTTGCAAACTTTAAAGGAAATGTTAATGGAAAAAATTGGTTTTGTTGAATCTTCATATTTAAAGTTAGCCTCGGGAATAAATTATTATCCCGAAATTAGCCAGGGGTTGCAAAATATTCAATACGGTCTGCGTGATAGCGTTGAACAACGAGATAACTACATACAGCCTATAGCTATTGCGGTTGTATTATCGAAATCAGGAGATAAGATTCTATGTGTTAAAAAAACAGAAAAAAGCACAAAATCTGATTCTCCCGAATCAGGTCAAACATTGTTATATGTCGGGGGACATATGCGCAAAGAGGATGAGTCACGTGAATGTCACAATTTCTTAGACGTTCTAAGGAATACTCTTCAAAGAGAAATTCTTGAGGAATTAGGGATTTCTCTGGTAATTAGCAAAGAAGAAATTCCTTTCGTTATCTATACCCCGGACAATGAAAAAAGCAAGAAACATCTCGCAATAGGCTGGAAAGTTTATATTGATGAAGAAACAAAATTACGATTAGACAGTTATGAATTGGTTCAGAAAAAGGGCAAAAGTAAAAGTGGCACATTTGTTTCTTTTGATAATGTAACGGATTCGGATATTAAGCTAGAATCGTGGAGCCGTACGATATTACTAGATATTCTTTCTGATAAACTTACTGATACACAAAGATTGATACTGCAGTGCAGCGATTCTAATCAAATACGTTTAGATGTATAAAAACTATTTGCAAACTAAGATAGCGTAACCTGTTTATCTGAGTCCCTTCCCAAATTCTGTGTATACACTGCGGAACAATGCTAAATAGAGTCCAAATAGTTAAAGGTGGGAGATGCGTCAGCCTTCGTTTATCTCGACCCTTGACATACCGGATTTGAACTCTCCTTTTCCTGCCGTTTGCGGCAAAAGCGAAAAAAGCGCCCTTTTTCAAAGAGGAAAACAGGGCAAGCTTCCCCCAAAATTATATACCAAGTTTCGGGCGTCTGTTTGTTGGTTAAGTCAAAGCCATCAAAGAGGCGCCCTTTTTCAATTCCAGATTCAAAAAGGGCGTTTTGCCCATCATACGTTTACCTGCCGGAGTGATCAAGTTCGCTCCAGCTTATTTTTTTACAGGAGGATTTTGATATGGATAAGCAAAACGATATGGCGCAGCTTCGCTACCTTGAAGAAGCTGCCATCAGTCTGAAGCGAGCAGGCTTTGACATCGGGCGAATTGAAGACCGCCATCTCCCCGTCAGTTGGAATGGCAGCTGCTTTACTTTCTTGAGCGCCAGTTTATGGTCATCCCGCATTCGAATGTATTCTTTCACTTGCTCATCCTGTTCGCTCGGAATATGGACAGGGCTGTAGGTATGATAAGCCAAACAACGAGCAATGTTCTCTGCGTCTCGCTTATC
>JAQXRN010000194.1 GCA_029218545.1 Bacillota bacterium
ACCGCATTGATGAGATTATTGTATTCCATGCGCTGAATAAAGAACATATGAAACGAATTGTTGGTCTGATGTGCAAAGAGGTCTGTGCGAGGGCGGGCGAACAGTTGGGAATCCGGCTCGTGATAAGGGATTCTGTAAAAAAACACATTGTTGAGACGGGTATGGATCAGAAGTATGGAGCCCGTCCGCTGCGGCGTGCGGTGCAGAACCTTTTGGAAGATAAACTGGCAGAGGCTATTCTTGACGGCACTGTTACCAGAAACAGTGAAGTGGAAGTGGGCATATCTAAAAAAGAAATAAAATTTATTCCAAAAGCTACAAATCAGGAAGTTTAAATGCTATAATGACAACATAAGTACGAAATACCAGGAGGATAAATAATATGGCAGTAATAAAAGAACTGTTGAGAACGGAAGCAGATGGAACACTTAGCTTTGGAGATTTCACTCTGGCATCCAAGACAAAGCTGGATGGATTTGAATATCAGGGAGATCTGTACAAAGTAAAAACATTTGCAGAGATCACCAAGCTTGAGAAAAATGGAATGTTTGTTTATGAATCAGTTCCGGGAACAGCAGTGGAAGGTTTCAAGGCATCTGAAAATGTTGTTACATTTAAAGTGTCAGGGGAGAAAGACGCACAGTTTACATTGGAGCTTGAGGCCGATACAGAATATGTGGTATATATGGATGACGTAAATATTGGTGATATCAAGACGAATTTGAGCGGAAAACTCAGTGTCAGCGTTGAATTGGAGTCTGGCAAGAGCGTTGATATCAAGATTGTCAGAAAATAAGATAATCGGATATTTTTCAGTAATACATTGGCGGAAAGGCTGCAAAATTGCAGCCTTTTTTAGACGGAAGAACGAGGAAGAGATAATGGCAAAAGGGAAGAAAAGCATTTTTTTCTGTCAGAATTGTGGACATGAAGAAAGTAAATGGCTTGGGCAATGTCCGGTGTGCAAGGAATGGAATACATTTGTTGAGGAGAAGACGGCAGTGACTCACAGCAGCACTGTCAAAGGGGGTGCGCGTGGGGCTGAGGTGGTCACGCTTTCCAATGTATGTACAGATCAGGACGAGCGCCTGAAAACAGGAATAAAAGAACTTGACCGGGTTCTGGGAGGAGGAATTGTGCCGGGTTCCCTTGTGCTGGTAGGCGGTGATCCCGGCATTGGAAAATCTACACTGCTTCTTCAGGTGTGTCAGTGTCTGTCGGCGGAAAAACGGAAAGTTTTATATATATCAGGAGAAGAATCCTTGAAGCAGATTAAGCTTCGTGCAAATCGTATGGGAAATTTTACAGAAGATTTGCTTCTGTTATGTGAAACAAATCTGGAAACGATTAGCACAACAATTGAAAAAGTTAATCCGGCAGTGGTGGTTATTGATTCTGTTCAGACTATGTACAGTGAAGAAGTGGGATCTGCTCCGGGAAGTGTATCTCAGGTCAGGGAAGCAACCCATGTCCTGATGAAACTTGCAAAAGGTTTGAACATTGCTGTATTTATAGTAGGACATGTGACAAAAGTGGGGACGGTCGCAGGACCGCGAGTGTTGGAACATATGGTGGATACAGTCCTTTATTTTGAGGGGGACCGACATGCTTCATATCGAATTCTGAGAGGTGTTAAAAATCGTTTTGGTTCTACTAATGAAATTGGTGTTTTTGAAATGCAAAAATGCGGACTGGTAGAGGTTGAAAATCCATCTGAATATATGCTGAGTGGAAGACCGGAAAATGCTTCGGGCTCGGTAGTGGCGTGTGCGATTGAGGGTACAAGACCAATGTTGATGGAGATTCAGGCTCTGGTCTGTCAGAGTAATTTCGGCATGCCAAGGAGAACAGCTGCCGGCCTCGATTATAATCGCGTAAATCTACTTATGGCAGTTTTGGAGAAAAGGATAGGACTTCCCCTGTCTAATTACGATGCCTATGTTAATATTGCGGGAGGTATCCGTATGAATGAACCTGCGTCGGATCTGGGGATTGTGATGGCAATTGTATCCAGTTATAAAAATAAACCGGTTGCAGAGGATACCATTGTTTTTGGAGAAGTAGGACTTAGTGGGGAGGTTCGGGCAGTAACGATGCCGGATCAGAGAGTGGCAGAGGCGAAAAAGCTGGGATTTAAAACATGTATTATGCCGGAAGTATCAGTGAAAAATCTTGGTAAAGTGGAAGGAATAGAGATTGTTGGAGTCAGAACGGTTAATCAGGCTATATCCTTATTGTAAAAACTTCACTTCGCATCTAAAGTACTGGTTGGTAAAATGGTCGGTCAAAAAATAAAAACCTGGAAAACAATTGTTTGAATTGTATAAATTAAATAAAAAATAAAAATAATATTGACAATTCAAAGAAGACTGTGGTATTCTATCAAAGCTGTCACTTGAACATTGAGTTGTTACAAGAGACAAGCAAAAAAGAAATTAAAAAAGTTGTTGACAAACGACGAAAGATATGATAATCTATTAAAGCTGTCGCTTGAACGACAACACAAAGAACCTTGATAACTGAACAATAGACAACGACCCTGAAGATTTCTTTAAGAGAAAATTCAGAGAACAGCTAAGAACTGCGCGAGTGGAGCTGAGATGTAAAAACTTGTTTTTTAACATTGAGCAAACGAGCATTGGCGAAGCCAAGATGAGCGAGAAGCTCTGCTTCGAGCTTATAGAGCAGTTCTGGTACTTTAAAAACAGTAATAACGGGATAGGAAAGCTAGTAGTTTTCCTGACTGTGATTGAACGAAAATGAAGTTCCATCGGCGATGCCGAGGAACGATTAATTTGCTAAGCATCAAAGATGCAAAGCAAATTATATCAACGAGAGTTTGATCCTGGCTCAGGATGAACGCTGGCGGCGTGCTTAACACATGCAAGTCGAACGAAGCACTTTACTTCGATTCTTCGGATGAAGAGTATTGTGACTGAGTGGCGGACGGGTGAG
>JAQXRN010000195.1 GCA_029218545.1 Bacillota bacterium
TATCCAGGAACATCTTCGCAGTACTCTTCGAACATTTCAGCGATAAGTTTACCGCGAGTCATATCCTTAACTTCATCCTTATCCATTCCATAAGCGATAGCCGCTGCTCTTGCGTCTTCATCGTTATCAATCTTATGGAAGTCAACGCCGGTAATTTCCTTAACTGCATCAGTCATATCAAGACGTCTCCATGGTGGAGTTACATCAAACTGCTTACCCTGGTAGGTGATTATTGGTGTGCCATTTACAGCCATGGCTGCCTTATAGATAATCTGTTCAGTTACATCCATAACGCTTTCCATATCACCATATGCCATATAGCATTCCATTGATGTAAATTCAGGGTTATGGTTTCTGTCCATACCTTCGTTACGGAACATCTTACCCATTTCGTATACTCTGTCAAGGCCTCCAACGATAAGTCTCTTTAAGTACAGTTCGTTGGAAATTCTCATCTTCATGTCGATATCAAGAGTGTTGTGATGAGTGTTAAATGGTCTAGCATTTGCTCCACCTGCAATAGTTGTCAGGATTGGAGTATCAACTTCTAAATAACCGTAATCATCTTCAAGAACTCTCTTGATTTCCTTAATAATTCTGGCTCTCTTGATAAATGTATCTCTAACTTCCGGATTTACAATTAAGTCAACATATCTCTGACGATATCTCAAGTCAGTATCTTTTAGACCATGCCACTTGTCTGGTAATATCTGAAGAGATTTGCTTAACAGAACAACCTTATCAGTCTTGATGGACACTTCTCCATGTTTAGTTCTGAATACTGTACCTTCAACACCAACAATGTCTCCAATATCATAGCCCTTGAACCAGCTGTATTCTTCTTCACCGATAGCATCACGTCTAACATAGCACTGGATTCTACCCTGCTTGTCCTGGATGTCAATAAATGAAGCCTTACCCATGTTTCTGAATGCCATGATTCTACCAGCGCAGGATACTTCCTGGTCTTCCATAGCATCAAAATTATCTTTAATGTCCTTGCTGTGGGCAGTTACATTCCAGTTTTCAACTAAAAACGGATTTCTGCCTGCTGCCTGCAGCGCTTTTAGCTTTTCTCTTCTGATCCTTCTCAGTTCATTTAAATTCTCTTCAGAGGTCTCATCCTGAACTTCAGGATTGACCTCAACTCTTGTATCTTCCATGCTCATAGTCTAACCCTCTCTAAAAACTAACTACTTTGTGATATCTAAAATCTTATACGCAATCAACCCATCTGGAACTACGATTTCTACAGTTTCGTTCTTCTGCTTACCTAAAAGATTTCTTCCCACTTCTGATTCGTTGGAAATTTTGCCGGCAAAAGGATCTGCTTCAGTAGAACCAACAATTGTAAATTCATCGATATCTCCTGTTTTAACATCCTGAACCTTAACTTTTAGTCCAACTCTAACTCTATCACTAAGCATTTCTTCTTCGTTAATGATAGTAGCCTTACGAATCATATTTTCTAATTTAAGGATTCTTTCTTCAAGTTCTGCCTGTTCATTCTTAGCAGCATCATACTCTGCATTTTCTGAAAGGTCACCATAGGAAATAGCTTCCTTAAGTCTTTCTGAAATTTCTTTTCTCTTTACAGATACCAGTTCTTCGTGTTCTGCAACTATTTTGTCATACCCTTCCTGGGTTAATAATACTTCTTCTGACATTCTTAATACTCCTTTCGACCTTGAAATTTAGCCGTGGCAAATATTATACTCTAAATCAAGCTGTTTTGTCAATGGCTACCAGTAGCCGCCATTGGCTATTTTTCATTGTTTTTAGCCTCATCTATGTACTCAATATTTACATTTCTACTGCTTGTCAGATAAACAGCAGTAGCATAACATACGTCAAACTGCATTGCATCTCCAACCTGCCATTCTTTTGCTGCGTCCTCGACATCAACAATTGTATGGTCACTGGCTGCGCCGACGATTTCGATTCCTTCTTCCATAGGAAGCAGTTCACCTGGATCACCGTAGTCCACCTTGCCCATACCAAGAAGCGCTCTTCTTCTTATACCTCTGTCAGTATATGCTACTGTGTGTCCAAAAGCATCTACTCCTATAGTTCCAACCGGGAATGTTGGTTTGTCCTTTACTTCAATAACTTCTGCCTTCAGACGGAAAATATCCTGATACAATTCAGACATATCATATCCGTAGAAAACATCAAGGTCTCTTGCCATAAGAACGCCTTCTCCAATTCTCAGAAGGTTTATTCTTTCAGGAATGTTTCCGTCCCAAACTCTAAGCAATGAGCTTGTTGCTCCTCCTGAAATATATTCAAGTTCACGTCCGATTCTTGCTTCGATTCTTTCTGCTAATTCAATCAGTTCTTCCATCTTTTCGACAGTAGGAAGTGTTGAGCCATAGCAGCCAACATTAAATCCAACACCTACAAGCTGGATATTAATCATCCTGTTTTCTATATATTCTGCTACATCAACAAGCTCATCTTTATCCCAGAAGCCTTCTCTTAAATCCCCTACATCTGCCATAAGAATAACCTTATGAAGTTTGTTCTGATTTCTAGCTTCTGCATTAAGAGCTTTAATTACCTCTAATTCACTATTTAAGCTGATATCTGCAATTCTGATTACATCTTCAACTTCACTTAACATAGGAATTCTGATAAGCATCATTTTCTTTTCGATGCCTGCTTCTTTTGCATCTTCAAGCTGTTCAAGTCTTGACGAAGCGATAAAAGCTACGCCTGCTTCATCAAAAGCTTTTGAAACTTCCACAAGACCGTTAGCGCCTTTTACTACACCGGCAACCTGAATTCCCATGCTACCGCATTTATCAACTATCTTCGCCACGTTGTGTCTTAAGTGTGCTAAATTAATTTCAAGTTTTGGATATCTCTGCTTCATATATTCTTTCCTCCCTATTTGCTATATAAACAACATTTTCCTCTATTTTTTACCTTGGCTTCATACATGGCCTCATCTGCCTGCTTTATTATGGTTTTAAGTGCAATACTGCTGTCCCTCACAAGAGCTACTCCACATGAGCAGGTTGCATTGAAGTCTCCCGGTAATTTACATTTTTTCATTAAATTGCATAGTTCGTTTCCTATTTTTAATGCAATCTCTTCTGATTTTACACCCTTTAGTATTGCAACAAATTCATCTCCACCATACCGGCATAAAACATCACCCGGTCTTGTGTTTGTTCTCAATGCATTTCCAAAGAAACTGATCATGCAATCTCCGGTTTCGTGACCAAAGTCATCATTCACAGGCTTTAAGTCATCAAGGTCGAACATATAAACTGCCATAGGATAGTCTCGCGCAGCTATCTTATCCATTTCAAGACCCAGTCCTCTCCTGTTGAGTAGCTGTGTCTGATAGTCTATGTGAGCCTCTGTTTTTAGAATTCGTTCCTTTTCCTCAATGTCAGACATGGTCTGCAACCACGAAAGCCTCTTCTTCAAGCAAGGCAGACATCTTTCATCTCTTGGCTTGTATGTACAATCTTCTACGTCAGCATCCATTTCAATTTCCATCAAGTCCACCTTGCTTGAGGTCGAACCAATTATCGGAACTCTCCATGGACCTGTTTCTTCTCTAAAAAATTGAATTAATTCGTTGGTATCGCCACCAGGCAAATCCATGCTGATCATTGCTGCAGAAATTTCCCTTCGATGCTCCTTTATCAGTTCCTTAGCTTCATCCTTGTTTTCTGCTTCAAGAATGATGTATTTGTCAGAGAACGCAATTCTTGACAATTCTCTGCAGTTCTTTTCTTCGTCGGCCAGCAAGAAATACTTTTTCTCCTGTACAGGCAACGAATCTATCGGTGCATCTTTATCCACTGCTTGCGATGTATTCATTAGCAACTCATTAAAAGATTTATGCGGAATAGCTTTTGAATAATAGTATCCCTGTGCATAATCACAGCCTATCCTGCGAAGCCACTCTACTTGTTCCAAAGTTTCCACACCTTCGGCAACTACAACCATATTCATTTCACGTGCCATTTCAATTACATGTTTTAACACGCTTTTATGAATTGGTTTTTTGGTTTCATTCTGAACAAAGTCCACATCCAATTTTAGAACATCAACTTCAATCTGTCCAAGAACTCCTAGAGACGAATATCCACTTCCAAAGTCGTCCATCTCTACTATGAATCCCATCTTCCTCAATTTCATTATGGTTGAAGCAATATTCTCTAAACTGTCCGCATAAAGGCTTTCTGTAATCTCAATGTGGATATATTTAGGTTCCACCTGATATTTTTCAATAAGTTCTTTGAAAACCTGTGGCAAGTCTAATCTTAATATATCAAGCCTGGATACATTAACCGAAATTGGCACCAAAGAAATGTTATTTTCTTTCCATTCTTTTAAAATGCTGCAACATTTATCCCACATGTACTTGTCCAACTCAACTATAAAGCCGTTTTTCTCAAAAACAGGAATAAATTCTGCCGGTGACATGAATCCGTATTGAGGATGAGTCCATCTTACCAATGCCTCTGCTCCTCCTATTCTTTCATCTCTCAAGATGTGTTTTGGCTGAAGATATACTTCGAAGTCTCCGTTTTCAAGTGATTCTTCCATAATGTCTGTAATGTTTTTTTCTTTGATTATCTTCTCCATCAAAGATTCATCATATATACAGTAGTGCTTACCATACTGTCCCTTAATGCTGTCAATGGCAAGCTTAACTCTGTCACACATTTGGTTTACAGATTCACCGGAGTTGTTATCTTCGTACACACCCCAGATAAAATTAACATCGTCTGTGTGTATTTTCTCATTTAATTCCCTATTGATGTTCCGGAAATCCTCTTCGGAATAATTCTCCTCCTGCTCAACAATGCATACAAAGCGATCCCCTGAAATGCGACCACAAAGTCCATTTTTACCAAACGTGTTCTTCAAATACATGGCAACCTGGCACAGTAACTTATCTCCCTCCTGTGAGCCGTAGGTTTCATTGTACATCTTGAAGTTTTCAATATTTGATCCGATTATCGCATATTTTTTATCAGTATTGCTGTCTATCAGATCCTGTGCAACCTTGTAAAAATATTCTTTATTATACAATCCTGTCATGTGGTCATATCTTAGTTGATTAATAAGAGCCGCCGTCTCACGTAAGGTGATGATGTTGGCAATTCTCCGCATAATAACCTTGGGCTTAAATGGTTTGCTGATAAAGTCAGTTGCACCATAAGTCAATGCTTCAATTTCATCTGCCTCGCTGTCCTTTTGAGTCATTATTATTACAGGAATAAAAGATAATTCCGGATCTTTCTTGAGAACCTTCAAAAGGGTATAACCATCCATTACGGGCATATTAATATCCAGAAGGATGATAGAAATCTCTTCTCTGCGCTTTTCAATGATTTCTAATGCTTCCTGACCGTTTTCAGCTTCAAGTATCAAATATTCTTCTTTCAAAAATTCAATCAGTATTTCTCTGTTTATAAGATTATCTTCTACAACTAAAACTGTCTTTTTGTTAGCATGCATTATCTATATCCTCACTTCTCCTTAATATATGTTGCTATGGCATTAATAGTTTCTTCATAATCTCTTTTAACCTGATCAAATAACTCTTGGTCTACATCAGATGTCTTTGCATTATTGTCCCTTAGAACTTCTGTCATAGTACTTACAGATTCAAGCAGCTTCTTAAATCCTAAATTAGCCGCAACACCCTTTAAAGTATGTGAATGCAAGAAGGCATCTTCTCTATTACCTGCCTCCATAGCTTCGATTAGCATGGAATAGCTTTTATCATCAACAAATTTGACAATAAATTTTTCTATCAACTGTTTGCTTGGCAATCTCTTAAAAACTTCTTCATAATTGCCTCCAATGCTGGAATACAAATCTTCTATCGACATTGCTTAACCTCCAATACCCATATATATTCAATTTTATCCAAAAACTGGTGTAAAGTCCATCAATAATTGCAATTTTATCAAGTAATCTTCATGTTTTATGTATTTTATGTTAAAATATTCTTATCTAATTTTTTCGGAGGTCATATGAAAAAAAAGGTCTGTATTTTATACACAGGCGGCACCATTGGAATGGTTTTAACCCAGCATGGTTACGCCCCTAAAAAGAATTATTTTTCCCATCTCTTGGACGAGA
>JAQXRN010000196.1 GCA_029218545.1 Bacillota bacterium
CTTGCCTATGAAGCGAAAACTCCAGAGGATGCAGCAAGATATGTGGATATTATTGCAAAGGATAAGCCTGATATAATTAAGCTGATGATAACCGGAGGTGTTCTCGATGCAGAAAAGGTTGGCGAACCGGGTGTTCTCAGAATGAAGCCTGAAATCGTTAGGGCTGCATGTGACAGAGCACATGAGCTGGGATTTAAGGTGGCTGCCCATGTGGAAAGCCCAGATGGTGTTAAGGTGGCTCTCGAAAACGGAGTCGACTCAATTGAACATGGTGCAAAGCCATCAGAAGAAATCATTGCATTATTCAAGGAAAAGAATGCATTTCAGATAAGTACAATCTCACCTGCACTCCCATTTGCCATATTTGACAGAAGCATATCACATGCCACATTTGAGCAGCACGAAAATGGAAAAATAGTATTTGACGGTATAATCTCACTTGCCAAGGAATGCCTGAAGAATGGTATTCCTGTGGGCCTGGGTACAGACACAGCATGCCCATATGTTACACAATATGACATGTGGAGGGAATTGTATTATTACGTTAAATACTGCGGAGTAAGTGAAAGCTTTGCCATATACTCAGCCACACTGCTCAATGCAACCCTTGCAGGCATTGGTGATATTACAGGTTCCATAGAAAAGGGCAAGCTTGCAGAAATGATAGTGGTGAAAGAAGACCCAACAAAGAACATAAAGGCACTTAGAAACATAGATATGGTTGTTATGCACGAAAAAATCTATAAAGAGCCTAAAGTGAAGAGAATAAAAGAAGTAGATGATGAGCTTGGATGATTGTCCAGGCTCCTTTTTTATGATAAAATATATATTATAAGATATATTTCTGGTAAAATATATCTAGAAAAGTATAATAATATTGACTTTGGACATAATATATCATATATTAATTATAGTGAGGTGATCCAAATGAATGATTTTCAAATTTTTTTAGATAATAGTCTGACGAAAATAGATGTTGAAAGTATAAGTAAAGTTGATGCTGAGACATATAAATATGATATTTACAAAGAAATTAGAGATATGGTTATAGAGGCAAGGAATGAGTCGGGTCTGACGCAAAAGGAATTGGCATCCAAGAGTGGTCTGACACAAGCCAACATCAGTAATATCGAAAAGGGAACAACACGCCCAACAATAGATTCACTGAAGAAGATAGCGGATGCAACAGGCAAAAGATTGGTTGTTCAATTAGCAAATAGAGAGGTGATGTTGTAATGGCAATGATTAGTAAACTAATGGTTGAAAGATTTCGTGGAATCAACAATTTGGAAGTGGACAATTTAAATCGAGTAAATTTGTTCGTCGGTGATAACAACTGTGGTAAGACAAGCGTGATGGAGGCTTTGCAATTATTTAGAACAACAGGATTGCTAGGCAACATTTATACTATTGCAAGACAAAGAGAAAGCGCATTTTGGGCAAATTCAAATTCTTTGTATGAGAATTTCATATGCATGTTCCCGCATAACGATGATGGCAATCTGGGAATTAGCGTTTCGGGCGTTTGCAATGGAAAGGAGATATCCTATAGCGTCACAGGAGAAGAAAAGCAAATTCTTGTTGATCCAAAAGAATTGGATAGATACTTTGTAAGAGAAAATATGGGTTGGTTAGTTGCAGAACCGGAGCTGGATGAGTTTGAAGGTGTTATCTCCTATAAATACGGGCAGTTGATTAAGGATGAAAAGATAAAGTTAAATAGACTGAGCAGAGTTTCAGGTACGCATTCATCTAAAACTGATGAATTGAAAATCATATATGTAGCACCATTTGAGCACTTAAAAGGAAGTGTTATCAGCCAGATTATTAAAAATGATGTATATAAAGAGATCTGTTTGAAAGCACTGCAGTTATTTGATGAAGATATTGAGGATATGATGATATTTAAGAGTGACATAAGCAATAGACCTGTTGAATATCTAAAACATAGAAGATTGGGTAATATGCCACTTTCAACATTTGGTGACGGTATTAAGAAAGTGCTTGTATTGTCCAATGCAATTGCAAAAGCTGCAGGTGGAATTTTACTCATCGATGAAATTGAAACCGCAATTCATAAGAAATATTATGATGACATTTTTAGATTCATAGTAAAGGCTTGCAAAGCATTTGACGTTCAGGTATTCGTAACTACACATAGCTTAGAGGCGATAGATGGTCTTTTAGGTACTCAAGATTATGCTCAGCAAGCTACAGAGGATGACATTTGCGTTGTAACTCTTAAGAGAGAAGGAAACAATACTTATTCAAGAGTTCTTGAAGGCAGAGAAGTTGCACAGAATCGTGAAGCCTTTGGATTCGAGGTACGCCTATGAATAAACTCATTTTATGTGAGGGAAAGACAGATGCGATATTGCTGAGCTACTATTTAGAAAGAACGGCTGGTTGGAAGCATGTAAATAAAGGACCAAACGATCTTTCAATTCACCAGTCTAATGCAAATGAGGCTATAAACTGGTATAAGAAAGGTAGAGATTTTCTCCTGATATGTGGTGTCGGCGGAAAAGATAACTTTGGTAATTTCTTCAATGAAAGAATTAAAATCCCGCTAGTCACTACCAATGCCTTTGAAAAAATTGCAATTCTTATTGACAGAGATGATCGAGGTATTGATAAAATCTGTGAATCATTATATAAAGACATGGCTGGATTTTTTGTAGATATAAAAGATAGGAAATGGTGCGAAAATGTTTATCAAGATGCATTCCGAATGGAAAAGATTGTTCAAGTCCTAATGATTGCAATACCAAAGGAACATCTTGGTGCCTTGGAAAATGTTATGTTATCCGCTATATCAGAAGATCCGTATGATAAGAATATAGTAGATAAGACAGGGTTATTTATTCAGCAAATGAGAATTGAAGCTGATAAATACATATCTACGGAAAGATTACAGCTAAAGGCTCATTTAGGTGTTACTTGGGCAGTACAGTTCCCTGAAAAGGTATTTAGTAAGATCGATGAACAGATTAAAAGTGTTAATTGGGAAAAATATGAAACACTCAATGAGTGTTTTGGGATGCTAAAAGATATATAACTGTCAAGCAGGCGCATACCCTCAATAAAAAAGTCACCTATATCGTGCAGGCGCATACTCGCGCAGAATAAGAAGAGTCATTAATATTGGGGGATACGCATACTCGCGTACGCGAGTCCCTAAGTAGACCCCAATATATAATGACTCTGTTTTTTAGATGATCTTCGTAGTCCAATCTTCAACATTTAATATTCTTGTTACCCAGTCTTCGTAGAAGGAAGGATCGTGGGAAACCAAAAGCACTGAACCGGGATACTCCTTCAAAGCACGCTTTAATTCTTCCTTTGCATCCACATCAAGGTGGTTGGTCGGTTCGTCAAGAATAAGCCAGTTGTGCTCTCTGTTCATCACAATAGCAAGGCGAACCTTGGCATTTTCGCCACCTGACAGCACTCTCATCTGACTTATAATGTGCTCATTTGTCAAACCACATTTTGCAAGGCACAATCTTACCTCTCTGTTTTCCATGGAAGGGAACTGTGCCCAGAAGGTATCAAGGGCAGTTACCTGAGAATCCCTGTCAGCTTCCTGCTCAAAATAGCCCGGGTATAAATAGTCGCCCAGGACAACCTCGCCGCTGATTGGCTTCAGCTTGCCGAGAATAGTCTTAAGCAATGTTGATTTACCCAGACCGTTGGTGCCCACGATTGCAACCTTTTCGCCTCTTTTCAGGGTAAAGGAAACAGGTTTTGTCAAAGGTGAATCATATCCGATTACCAGGTCTTTTGCCTCTACCAGAAATCTGGAAGGAGTTCTGGCCATGAGAAAATTAAACTCCGGTTTAATCTTTTCTGTAGGTCTTTCGAGGATTTCCATCTTATCAAGCTGGCGCTGGCGTGAATGTGCCATGCCTCTTGTTGCAACTCTCGCCTTATTTCTCGCGATGAAATCCTCAAGCTTTTCGATTTCAGCCTGCTGTCTTTCGTAGGCTCTAAGCTCCTGTTCCTTCTGAATTTCATACATACGTCTGAAGTTTTCGTAATCACCTGTGTATCTTGTAAGATTTCCGCCATCTAAATTGTAAATGACGTTTACAACGGAATTGAGGAACTCCACGTCGTGGGAAACCAGAATAAAGGCGTTTTCGTACTCCTGAAGGTATCTTGTAAGCCACACAATGTGAGTGTGATCAAGATAGTTTGTCGGCTCGTCTAAAATGAGGATTGAAGGGTTTTCAAGAAGCAGCTTAACAAGCAGCACCTTGGTTCTCTGACCCCCGGAAAGGTCGGAAACATCTCTGTCAAGACCAATATCTCCAAGTCCTAGTCCGTTTGCCACTTCCTCAATTTTTGCATCCAACTGGTAAAAACCGCTGGACTCAAGGATTCCCTGAATTTCCCCGGCTTCCTCCATCATGTCATTTATCTTGTCTTCATCGGCTTCAGCCATATCCTCGTAAAGCTTCATCATTTCAGCTTCAAGCTGATACATGTGGTCAAAGGCAGTGCGGAGAGCATCCCTTATAGTCATGCCTTGCTTCAAAACGCTGTGCTGGTCCAGATAGCCAACGGTCACATGTCTTGACCATGTGATATTGCCCGCATCAGGCATGATTTTTCCTGTAATAATGTTCAGGAAAGTAGATTTTCCTTCGCCATTAGCGCCTACAAGACCAATGTGTTCCCCCTTGAGAAGTCTGAAGGACGCATCTTCTAGAATCTGTCTTGCACCAAAGCCGTGGGTTACTTTTTCTACTGTTAATAAGCTCATGTATTTCTCCTTGTATTTCTGAAGTCTTGTATGTTAAAAGTCTTTTGTGTTCAAAGTCGCTGATTATCATATCACAGCACGCCCAAAAAAACAACAAAAACCCGCCTTCAAAGACGGGTTTGAAATCAAATTTTCTCTTATATGATTTTGATTATGATTTTAGTTGAAGTATCTGAAAACGCCTTTTACCTTGCCAAGAATTTTGACATCCTTGACAATGATTGGGCTCATGGTTGAGTTCTCAGGCTGCAGTCTTATAAAGTCTTTCTCTTTATAGAAAGTTTTAACTGTGGCTTCGTTTTCAAATCCATCTATCATAGCTACGACCATTTCTCCATTTCTTGCGGTCTCGGTCTGCTGAACCAAAATCAGGTCACCATCCATTATGCCTGCCTCAATCATACTTTCGCCCTTTACGCGGAGCATGAAATTAGTACCGGAAGTTGCAAAACGAGCAGGAATAGGGAATGAATCCTCCACATTTTCTTCAGCAAGTATTGGTGTACCTGCAGCAACTCTACCTACGACAGGAACATCCACAATGTCTTCGCGAGCCTCGACATTTGATGTATTAGCAGAGACGTGCTTCTCATTCTTGCCGGAGGAAGGATCTACAACCATAAGAGCACGTGGTTTAGAAGGGTCCTTAACCAGATATCCCTGTTTAACCAGACTCTCTATGTCCTTATGTGCAGTTGAAGTGGATTTTATATTCAATGCGCTGCAGATTTCTCT
>JAQXRN010000197.1 GCA_029218545.1 Bacillota bacterium
CTGCGTGCCTACAGGAAACTTCGGAAACATTCTGGCAGCCTACATGGCAGGCAAAATGGGAGTTCCGGTTGGTAAGCTTATCTGTGCATCTAATGAAAACAAGGTGCTTACAGACTTTATCCGTACAGGTGTGTACGATGCAAGAAGAGATTTCCACCTGACAAATTCTCCTTCAATGGATATTCTCATTTCCAGCAATCTGGAGAGACTTATCTATCTGTTGGCAGAAAGAGATGGAGAAGCTGTTAGCCGTTGGATGACCGCTCTAGATCAGGAAAAGGTTTATGAAGTTTCAGATTCTGTCAAGGAAGGATTAAAGGACTTCTATGGCGGCTTCTGCACAGAAGAGGAAACTCTTGAAGCTATTGGCAAAATGTGGTCTGATGAAAAGTACCTTATGGACACACATACCGCTGTTGCATATAAGGTTTACAAGGACTATGTGGCAGAAACAGGAGATGAAACTCCAACTGTAATCGCTTCGACAGCTTCTGCATATAAGTTTGCAGAAAGCGTTGCAAAGGGAATCGGTCTTGATGAAAACAAAGTAAAGGTTCTTGCAGGGGTGAAAGATAAAGCTACAGGATTTGATTATGTTAAGGCTTTGGCTAAGGAAACAGGCGTGAAAGTGCCTCTTGGCTTAAAGGATCTTGAATTAAAGCCTGTTATTCATAATAACGTATGTGAAAAGGCAGAAATGCCTGATGTTGTACTAGGTGCATTAAAATAGAGAGAAAAATGGCAAACTGTAAAGACAAAATGCAAATTGACAAATGTCTGGAAATACTGCTTGAACATGTAAACACTAAAATAGACATGGAAGAAGTTGCATTGATGGATGCTGTTGGACGAGTATTAGGTAGGGACATTGTAGCGGATACAAATGTCCCTTCTTTTGCAAAATCCGCCATGGATGGCTACGCAGTTGTCTCATCTGATGTTGCTTCAGCTTCAGCAGCTAGCCCTGTAAGATTGCAGGTCATTGGCCAGCTTTGTGCAGGCGAATACAAAGACTTTGATTACACCAAGGCACATGCTGAAGAATCTTCAGCCACAGGTAAGGCACTGCGCGTTATGACGGGTGCAATGGTTCCAGAGGGATTTGACGCAGTAGTGAGACAAGAAGACACTGATTATGGAATGGATTTCGTTTCAATCAGAAGCAGTGTGGATAAATTTCAAAACTATTGCCATGTAGGTGAAGATATCAAAAAAGGAACTGTCGTACTAGATAGGGGTACGGTTGTTTTACCTGTTCATATTGGCATTTTAGCCAGCCTCGGGATAGATAAGGTGCCGGTGTTGACTCCATTAAAGATAGCTATTATTTCCACAGGAGATGAACTTGTATTGCCCGGAGAAAGACTAGATAATGGAAAAATCTATGGAAGCATAGCCTTCATGCTGGGTGCGACTATAAGAAAGGAAGGCCTTCAGGTAGTTTCCATGGAGCTGTGCAGAGACCATGTAAAACAGGCTGTAAGCCTTCTGGATGAAGCAGTTAAGGCTGCAGATGTGATTATAACTACAGGTGCACTTTCTGTGGGCAAGAAGGATTTTATGCCTGAGGCACTTAAGACAGCAGGGGCTGAGACACTTTTTAGAAATGCCGATATACAGCCGGGAACACCGACCATGGCAAGTTTATTGTGCGGTAAGCCTGTATTAAGCCTCTCCGGCAACCCTTATGCGGCACTTGCGAATTTTGAAATATATTTCTGGGACCTTGCTGCGAAGCTTATGGGTAGCGATAACCTGAGGCCAAGGATTGAAACCCTTCCAATGGCAGAGGACTACAGTAAGAAGAACAAAAGCAGGAGACTGGTGCGGGCCTTTGCCAAGGAAGGCAAGGTATATCTTCCTGCAAAGGAGCATCAGGCATCACTGATATACAATCTGACTAAATGCAACTGCCTCATTGAGTTTGAAGCAGGAAAAACCGTTTCCAAAGGTGACAAGGTTAAGGTTAGATTTATAAAAGGGGCAGAGTAATATGGAAAGCAAAAAAATATCTAATAATAAGGTTTTCTGCGTCTGCGGAGTCAAGAACACCGGCAAAACCCAGCTAATAAGCAGGTTGGTAAGCTCTTTTGACTCTCAAGGATATTCCGTGGGCGTAATTAAGCACGATGCTCACGAATACACAATGGATCATGAAGGCACAGATACTTACAGATACACTCAGGCGGGAGCAACTGCCAGCATTATATTTTCCAATACGCAGTTTTCCGTCAATCGAAAGGGCTGGGAAAAGTTCGAAAAGATGCTTGAATTCTGTGACGATCTTGACATTGTCATCGTTGAAGGAATGAAATACAGCGATTTTCCGAAGATTGAGATGGTTTCTGAGGAAGGACCGCTTTGCGACCCGGAGACACTCATATGCAAGGTCTACGGGGACAGGGAAAATTGCAAGGCAGAAATGGATAAAGAAGGCCCATGCCCGCACTTTCATAGGGATGACATTGAGGCAATAGAAGGCTGCATAAAAGAGTATTTTAACGTGAAATAGACTGAGTTAAACATGGTGCAGAAGATGAAATGTATTAAGACAACTGAGGCAGTAGGACATGTATTATGTCACGACATAACGAGAATTGTGCCCGGCCAGTTCAAGGGTGCGGCATTTAAAAAAAGCCATGTGGTTAGAGAAGAGGATATTCCGATTCTACTGGATATGGGCAAGGAAAACCTGTATGTCTGGGAGCGGACCGAAGGAACCCTTCACGAGGATGAGGCGGCAGAAATGCTAAAAAACCTGTGCATTGGAGAATCAAACCCTTCTTTTGCAGCAGGTGCACCCTCCGAGGGAAAGATTGAAATAACTGCCCTGACAGACGGATTACTGAAGGTTAATTCAGATGCTTTAAAAGCAGTTAATCTTCAAGGCGAGATGATGATTGCAACGAGACACGGGAATTACCCTGTCAAAAAAGGCGAAAGCGTTGCCGCCATGAGAATAATTCCTCTAGTGATTGAGGAAGAAAAGCTGCAAAAAGCCAAAGATGCATGCATGAAATATTATCATGATGGTGAGAATGTTGAAAAGGCTGTTGAAAAGGCTTCAGAAAAAGGAATTCTCTCCCTACTTCCCTTTAAGACCAAGAAGATTGGCATAATTGTTACAGGCAGTGAAGTTAAAGCCGGAAGGATTCAAGACCGGTTTGGTCCTGTCATGATCGGCAAGCTGAAAGAATATGGTTATGAGGCGTCCCAAATATCACTTTGCAGCGACAATCAGGATGAAATTGCCTCAGAACTTGCTAATATGGAAAACCAAGGAATTGATTTGGTTTTGTGCACGGGAGGAATGAGCATAGATCCTGACGATAAAACGCCGGGAGCCATAAAATCCTTTGGCGCAGACATTCTTTCATATGGCGCACCTGTGTTGCCGGGAGCCATGTTTCTCTTAGGACATAAAGGGAAGATGACTGTTTTAGGCGTTCCGGGATGTGCCATGTATAATAGAAGGACTGTTCTTGATTTGATATTGCCGCGTGTACTATGCGATGATGTTATTACAAAGGCAGAATTGGCAGAGTATGCTGAAGGAGGTCTTTGCCTTGGATGCAGGGAATGCCACTTTCCAAACTGTGGCTTCGGAAAATAAGATAAAATAAAAAAACCCTTGTGGCTTATGGGCACTCGATTTGAAAGAGCATAAGCTTCAAGGGTTTTAGTATTCACACTATTTTCTGGCTTCGTTAATTGCAGCTAATAGTTCATCATAAGTTTCATATGCAGGAACTTCAGGATGATCAGCCTTAATTGCATCTGTGGTTCTGAAAAGGAAGCCTGCTTTGCTTGCCTTAATCATTCTTAAATCGTTAAAGCTGTCACCGCTGGCAATTGTTTCAAAGCCGCAGGACTGAAGAGCCTTAACAGTGCTGTATTTGGAATCTTCAATACGCATCTTGTATCCGGTAATTTCACCGTCATCAGCAACTACAAGTTCGTTGCAGAAAAGTGCAGGGTAACCAAGCTTCTTCATAAGAGGCTGTGCAAACTGTGTGAAAGTATCGCTGATAATTACAACCTGACCTGTAGCGCGAAGTTCGTCTAAAAATTCCTTTGCGCCTGGAAGAGGATCAAGCTTTGCGATTGTTTCCTGAATTTCTTTTAATCCAAGTCCATGTTCTCTTAAAATATCTAAACGATAGTTCATTAACTTATCGTAATTTGGTTCATCTCTTGTAGTCTTCTTTAGCTCAGGGATGCCTGCCGCTTCTGCAAATTCTACCCAAATTTCCGGTACTAAAACGCCTTCTAAGTCTAAGCAAACTAAATTCATAATGTCTAACCACCTTTTCATAATTTAATACTTTACTTTAGTATAATATCGCATTTTGCATCTGATAACAAGGAAAACTTTGGATTTAGGCACAAAATCCTTTGTTGACAAGGGATAATGAAAAGTCTAATATTTTCAGTATAGATATTGAGAAGACCCAGGAACATAGGTGCATTTTGAAACAGAAAGGATAAATTAAAAATGATAATCCGAAAGGCCACATACGAAGATATTGAAGATATAGTCAGTATTTATAACAAAATACACGATCAGGAAGAACAGGGGCTGACAACGACAGGCGGGATAAGAGATATTTATCCTACTAAAGATACTGCCGTAACATCTATTTCAAAGGGCGAAATGTATGTTTTAGTAGATAATGAAGAAATTGTTGCCGCAGCCAGAATAAACCAGGAACAGGGCGAGGAATATAGATGCGCTGCCTGGAAGTATGATGCCGATGATGAAGAAGTAATGGTGCTTCATACGCTGGTGGTACTTCCAGAGTCCAGCGGAAAAGGATACGGCAGAGCTTTTGTTGAATTTTATGAAAAGCATGCATTAGCAAATAACTGCTCTTACCTGAGAATGGATACTAATGCCAGAAATAAAGCAGCGCGCAGTCTGTACAAATTCCTGGGATATGAGGAAATTGACATAGTGCCATGTGAATTCAACGGTATCAAAGGCGTAGACCTTGTTTGCCTTGAAAAAAAGTTGGATATTGCCTGTTTTGGGAAGAAGTTTGCTACAGAAACTCTCTAATGTGCTTTCCCAAATAATCTTCTAATCTGATTAGCTCCTTAGCGATGGCCTTGGATTTTTCGTCAGCGGCTTGGTATTCGTTAAGATATTTGTTTAGAGATTTAACGCCCATATCACAGCCATCTGTCATAAGATCAGCGATGGTTTCGTCAGATTCGTTCAGCGTTAACTTTATGTTTGTCTTAATCCAGGACATTCCTTTAGCCATTGGGCTGGGATCCTTGCCTTCATCGTTGTATTCATCTAATAATTGCTGAATTTTCTTATGAAGCTTGTTGTGTTCATCCTTTGACTGGTTAAGATATGAACGCAGCTTCGGATTTGAGACATAATCAATAACATCTTCAATGGAATCAATGCCCATTTTTACTCCTGCATCACATTGACGCAGGAGTTTTATTGTGTCTTGCTCTATCATTTAGATACCTGCTTTCTTTTTTCATTATTATTTGCTGAAAAAAGAGAGTTATTCATTGCATTTATGAAGCATTCTGCTCAACTATAATAATTAAGACAATAGAAGCTAACGGGAGAAATGTAGATATTAGCTAAAGTGAAGCAGACAGAAGTGGTAAGAGCGGTTAGGCCTGTTTTTCCACCTGCAGCGATTCCAGCTGTTGATTCCGCATATGATGTAACTGTTGATGCTCCGAAGAATGAGCCAAGTGTAGTTGCCAGTGCATCTGCAATCATAATGCGCTGCATACCTTTGTCATAATCAGGGTCATCTGGGTCTGTGGTTTTTG
>JAQXRN010000198.1 GCA_029218545.1 Bacillota bacterium
TTTAAAAATTGTGGCATAATTACCTGGAAAAAAAGCTGGAGGAAAAGCGGCCAAGTATTAGATGAAGTATGCGATGAAAAAGGTAATCAGCTACCGTCATCTTCTCGGATTCCGTTGGCATTAAAAAATATCCGGTATCGCTATGTACCTGCTGTAAAAAGCAGAGAATTTTATAAAGAACTTTTAGTCGATTTATATGAGACGCTCTCTCAATCGATAAGTATCCCGCTCCAAGAATCAACGGAACAATTTGCAGATTCTATTAAGTCAAATACTGACAAATTGACTAAAGGACTGTGGGAATCTTTATCTATTGAGAGTGTGCTTACTGTACCTAATAATTTGCAGGAATTTTTTAAATCACTTGTCTTTGAAACAAAAAATACTGATGACGATTTTAAGGTCCCATTAGATTTACGGGGAGATGGTATTCAGGCTCGCCATATACCTCAAATATTAAAATTTATGGCGGAAGAGGACCAGAATAGTAGAACAAAGGGAAGCCCAAGAGTATACACCATTTGGGGATATGAAGAACCTGAAAATGGGCTTGAGATTTCCAAAGCATTTGAAATGGCAAAAGAGTTCGCTGAGATTGCAAAAGAAATACAATTGTTTGTTACCACTCATTCTCCGGCGTTTTATATTGAGGCACAAAAATGTCCTTTTGCCAATGTGGTATACATAAAAAGAGAAAAATCCGGAGAGACGAAGATTATTGATAAGCCAAACGTTAGTTTTATGAATGAAGAGCTTGGCATAATGCCTGTCGTGGCTCCATATATTCGAGAAAGAGTACAAGAGATTGAGACATATAAGAGACTAATTAAAGAAAATTATTTAACTGATGTCAGCACAATTGCTGTTGAAGGGATCACTGACCGAAATTACCTTGAACGGGCAATCATGCTGTATAGTCCGTTCCTGCAAAAGCTGCTTGATGAGAAAAAACTGAGGTTGTTAGCGAATCAAGAATGTGGTGGAAGCCGGCAGATAGTAGAATGGGGAAAAGCTTGGTGCCATGCTGGATTTACTAGCCGAATTTGTTTTGTATTAGACGCGGATGACGCAGGCAATACGGCAAAGAGGGATTTGCTAAGAGATGAGTCAATACATGATAAAATCTCTAAACATGGCATGAAAATTATGACACTCCCCAAGCCCCCTTTTGCGATAGAACTTGCAAAAAAGAAAATTATTATTCCTGTTACTATTGAAGACTTGATAAGTGAATCACAATGGGAAACAGCGCAACAAAATGGCTGGTTGACCCCAAGAAGTCAAGATCAAATCAAGCAGATACTCATGCCGACAGTTCCTCCAGACAAATCAATGATCGATTTCCAGCAAGAGGTGTTAGATGATTTAGGAATTAAACAAGAACTTTTTACCCACACGGTTCGCGATGAACGTAAACAAGCCTTTTGTACAGATGCAATCAAAAACTCTGATACAAATCCAGATATTTTTATAAATTTTAAATCACTAATCAATAGCATAGAAGAATTTTTTCAAAGATAAAAGTGGACGAGATGTGCATGATCTATGCACATCTCGTCCTTTTTGTTACTTATATACTAACGATTACCGTTTTATCCTGCCACTTTTTCGCAAAGAATTTCATGCCGATGGACTGGCAATATTCCTGCGCTTCTTGCTCGGTAATGGTGAAGGTGAACAGTGTCTGTGGATTGGTAATGTGGCGGTTGAGCACGGAATCAATCGGAGTATCAGTCCTCTGCGCATGATAGGACTGTCGGGCAATTTCGCTGGGTGGCAAATTCCGAACAGCCTCCGGAATATCCATGGAAAAGTCCAACGTCCAGTTGAAGGTGTTGTCATCCACAACAACCACCTGTAGGATGAATTGGTCGATAAGGGCATCCGGGAGGACGGGCGTGGAAAGGTCAATCCATTGGTTCAGAATAGGCTGAATCTTTTTCAGATCGACAATGGGATTAGCAGTATCCCTGTTGGAAAGGTCCTGAATCTGTTGCTCCAGGTGTTCCAATTCATCGTGAAGTTGCTGGCTGTCACTGAGGAATTCTTCCCGGCTGATATCGCCGTCTGCGTAGATTTCCCGAAGCCGTTTCAACCGAATTTTCAGCTTGTCTGCCCTGCTTTGCAGTCCGTCCAGCACAGCAGAGGACTGACTGCTCTGTTGAACTGCGCATTCTGCGATCATTTGGCAGGCCAGTAGGACAGCCTCTTTCCTGTCTTTCCAGACGGCCTGAAAGACCTTTTGGGCCATCAGGTCAATGTGCCAATAGGGAATGCTTTTGCTGGTGCAGATTTGAGAAGTGTTCAGGCCGTGGGCCTCCAGATATCGGCGGCTGACCTCGCGTTTCTGACGGTAGCATTCGTAGCCATATTTTCTCCAATCGTGGAGGAGAAAAAGGTGTCCATGGCTTTATTGCGGAAGCAGCAGAGGTTGGATTTGAGAATGCAGAAAATTTGATCAAAGGTTTAAAGGCATCTTGCACGTGGATCAATGACAATAATCCTCAGGCAGATATTCAACGCGATGACGTTTTAATTCAGCTAAAATTTGTACAAAAGAACTTTGGCATTGGCTACAAGGGAAGTGAGAGGACTGAAGCAAGCGGATTTTACTACACTCTAAAATACCACCCCGAGTTTCTTAAGCAGGGTGGGAAGCTGATGACTTCGAAGGATTATTACGAAAGAATCATACGGCTTTACAATATGACCCAGGAGGAAGCTAGCAAGTTAACCCGAAATTCTCCAGATGGATTAACATATACTGCGTGGAGAGAAGTTCACAATTTTTTTGAAACAACTGGAGCTACTCCAGCGGATATTGAACCGTCTTTACTAACGAATAGTGAGGTTCAAAAAGGCGCTATTGCAAAAACAATTCAAAAAGAAGAAGCGCGGCTCAAAGAAATTGACCAACAACGTCGAATGAATGCGGTTGAAAAAAGCAAGCCGACCGCGAAAGAAGGGACAACAGTAACTGCTGTCAGTGCTGTATTAGAAGGCGGAACAGCTTTCTGTACTAGAGTTATTCAGAAGAGAAAAGATGGGAAAAAGATTTCTGAGTTTACAGCGAAGGACTGGAAAGAGATTGGTATTGATACAACACTCGGTACAGCGAAAGGCGGAATTCGTGGTGCAGTAGTTTATGCTCTTAGCAATTTTACAGCAACTCCGGCAAATGTGGCTACGGGCCTTGTCACTGCAACTTTTGGAGTTATGTCACAGGCAAAGTTATTACGCGAGGGTATGATTGATGACGAGGAGTTTCTTATTAACAGTGAAGCGTTATGTTTAGATGTTTCAATTAGTACAGTTTCAGCATTGCTGGGACAAACAATCATACCTATTCCTGTACTTGGCGCTATCATTGGAAATACTGCGGGCATGTTCCTCTATGATATTGCGAAAAGTCAAGGGTTAAAACAAGAACAGGCTCTGATTAAAAACTATCAAGCTGAAATTACCTCGTTGAATGAAGTACTTGAAGAACAGTATAAGAGTTTACTCCGAATGCTGGAAGAAAGTTTCAAAAAATTCAAATCCATGATGGAATTAGCTTTCAATCCAGATATTAACAAAGCGTTTGAAGCCTCTATTGAGTTTGCCCGATTTAATGGGGTAGCAGAGGAGCGTATTTTGAAGTCTAAAACAGAGATTGATGCTTATTTCTTATCATAAAACGGAGGAAATATATGGATATGGATAGACTTGATACAGAATTCAAAGACGAGTTAAAATATTTGGAATTAAAGCAAATGTTAGAAAAAGCGGATAATGCCGTTGCGATAGCGGTGGCGACAACGGCAACAACCTGCGCCGTTCCAATTCCCTTTGCAGATGCGCCCATGTTAGTGGCACAACAAGTCGCGCTTATGACTACCATTTGCGGTATTTTCAAGATTAACATAAAAAAAGACGGCCTTAAAGCCCTGGCAATGGCGGCCTTAAGCGCTGGAGGAGCAACACTAGCTGGAAAAACTATTGCCTCAAATTTACCTAAACTTGTCCCGGGGATTGGTTCAGTTGCTGGCGGCGTAATTTCTGCTGGAACTGCTGGTGTTGTTACGTTTGCGATGGGAAAGGCTTTTATTGAAGTCTGCAAAGCTGTTAAGATGGGAAAACTAAGCGAGGATGATGTTACATCCTCAAGGGGGATAAATATGCTGAAAAAGGGATTCAAAGAACAGCTGAGGAACAATAAGAACAAAACGTAAGCAACAACTAACAATACACCCCCGATTCAATGAACCGGGGGTGTATTTTATCGCTTTACGCCCTTACGATAGAGAATTCTATTTGATAAGGCGACCTGAGCGTCTATGAGTATTGCGGGGAAATCAAGATTTCAGGGACCGATGGCGCGTCTGCTTACTATGGCTTTGTAGAGGTGGACAGCATGCTGGTGTTTTTTGAGGCCGAACCCAGTCTTTACGCCGCTATGCTCAACAATGACGAACTGGAACGCTTCAGGACGGGGATGTACTCGGATTACTATACCTTCTATGCGGGACTGGAGACGGAAAAACCGCTGAGCATCCGTTCCCGTATTCGGAAGGCACTGATCTGTTTGGCCCGCGCGACCCGGAAAGAAACGGAGAATCTGAAGCGAGAAATGGTGGGCAAGGCGATTGGTGCACTTGCGCTTTTGGGCAGCGACATGGAGCAGACCTATGAGGAGGCGAAGATCACCGACCGATGAGAACTCTGAAACAGGATTGCAAAAACTCAGCCGATATCAACGGATAGTCGACTGGGTTTTTTATCGGGCGTTGTTCGAAATAGCTTCCATACCGGCTCCCGAACAGTTTTTGAACGGAAGCAACGCTCAAAGTGCTGCGCCGCAAGGTTTTCAGAAAATTATCAGAAATTTTGATCCCACATCACAGATGGCAGACTGGGCGCATAAATATTTTTGCAGGGAATTGTTTTGCTTGGTGTAAAGATGTAGAATAACTATATGATTATCAAAGAAAATTGAATTCAGGGTACTTTGCGGTTGGCCTGAATTGCAGGCCTGGCATACAGGGCAGTATCGTTTAAAATATATTGCGGCAGGAGGTATTTATGGCAGATTGGAAAACGTTTGTAGGGTTCTTTCAGGAAGGAGACTACAAAGGACCATCTCAAAACGGAGATATCATAACAAAATACTACTGCAATTTTTTCCCGGTAATGGAAAAAAGAGGAAATCGCTTTGAAGTGGATTTTCCAAGCAGAGATTTTAATTATGGGAGATTGGAGTTAAAGCAAGAATCAGGCTTCGGCACCCAGAAAAATATCCAGTTTAACGAGATCAAAGCCATGAAGCCCAGTGCGCCAACAAAACCTGGAGAACCCAGAAAGGCTGCATTCAATACAAATCAGTTGGCGGTTGTTTCCATCAATATGGAAAAATGTCGAAAAAACCAAGATAATCGCTATCAAAGTCTTTTTTTCGAACTCGATGAGGAGTTAGATTCCGGAATCCGTTTTGAAGAATTCTCCTATGAAGATGTTTTTGGAAAGAAAAAAGTGCTTTTGCCTGTGGAGAGTTTACAGCAGATACGTTTACAGCGGGCAAAGGGCAAGCCGACAATTTGCTTGGTGGACGAGCCCCTCCATTTTGATTTTTACGGTACCACACTTCCTTGCGTATTAGGCCTTGGTGATCTTTGCTCTGGCGAAATCGTTGCAAAAAAAAATATTGCTCTCCCGGAAACCGGAGAAAAATTCTGGTTTGAGGATGCAAACGTTACGTCAATCGTAACGAAGGGCGTCAAAAGGGAAGAACTTGTATATGAGGTTGATCCGAAGACTTGGGGGATAGAGGACTACACCCAAAAAACCACATTCACATTGGTGGAGTTCAATGACAATGCGGCACGTTCTCGGGGAAAACTGAAATACGAACCTTTGGAAAATCGGTATGTTCTCGAAATGGATACTGGCGGAGAGCAGCTTCCTGATATACCCGCAGACATAGTTTCTCCGCCAGCCCCTGCCTTGGAGGAAATTCCTGCGGAACCCGAGCCTGACTTTGTCACAAAGACAACGCAATTCCTGCGGGACTGCGGCCGGGATGTGAACAAGGCCGATGTCATCAATTACTGCATCTGCATCACGCAGGGATTCATCACGACCTTTGCCGGAGCCCCCGGTACCGGAAAGA
>JAQXRN010000199.1 GCA_029218545.1 Bacillota bacterium
GATTTGCTTGACAGGATAATTGAAAAGTGTCATCAAAAGAATATTCTGCTGGTCCTTGATGAGTGCTTTCTCAACTTCGTGGAGGAACCGGAAAGGCTTTCAAAAAAGATACATATTAACCGAGCTCCAAATCTCTTTATACTGAAGGCCTTTACCAAGATGTACGGTATGCCGGGGCTTAGACTGGGGTATGGAATGTGTTCGGACAAGAGTTTTCTTGATAAAATGCGAAGTGTTCTGCAGCCATGGAATGTTTCCATACCTGCGCAGTGTGCAGGTATTGCTGCCCTTAGAGAAAAGAAGTTTGTGGAGAAAACGCGAGAGTATGTTACAGGCGAAAGGAAATATATGACTGCAGAGCTAGCGAAACTTGGCTTTGAAGTGTATGCTTCCAGCGCGAATTATATATTTTTCCGCGGGCCGGAAGACCTGTATGATGTTTGCCGTAGTGAAGGGCTAATAGTAAGAGACTGCAGCAACTACCGGGGGCTTGGCAAGGGTTATTATCGAATTGCCATAAAGCTCAGAGAAGAAAATGATGAGCTTCTTGCTACGCTTAAAAAACATTACAAATAATATTAGTAGGAGATAGATATGGCTAAGTCAATTATGGTTCAGGGCACAATGTCCAACGTAGGAAAAAGTTTGGTAACAGCAGGTCTGTGCCGTATTTTCAAGCAGGATGGCTACAAGGTTGCACCTTTTAAGTCACAGAATATGGCACTTAATTCCTTCATAACAGAGGAAGGTCTTGAAATGGGAAGAGCGCAGGTTATGCAGGCAGAAGCAGCCGGGATAAAGCCTGAAGTAGCAATGAATCCTATTCTTCTGAAGCCGACAAACGATATGGGCAGCCAGGTAATAGTAAATGGCGAAGTCCTTGGGACAATGTCTGCGAGGGACTATTTTGCATATAAGCACAACTTAGTGCCGGAAATAATGAAAGCATATAACAAGCTTGACCGGGAATACGACATTATCGTTTTAGAGGGAGCAGGAAGCCCTGCAGAAGTAAACCTGAAGGAAGAAGACATCGTAAACATGGGAATGGCAAAAATGGCAAAGGCTCCTGTTTTACTTGTAGGTGACATAGACAGAGGTGGAGTATTCGCCCAGCTTATCGGGACTGTTGACCTGATGGATGATGAAGAAAGGGATATGATAAAGGGGCTCATAATCAACAAATTCCGCGGTGACAAGACAATTCTTGATCCGGGAATTAAAATTATTGAGGACAAGACCAATATTCCTGTTGTGGGAGTAACGCCATATATCAACATTCAGGTGGATGACGAAGACAGCTTGAGCAGCCGCCTTGAAGGAAAAACAGAAGTTGACTTAATCGATATTGCTGTAATTCGTATTCCAAGAATTTCGAATTTTACGGACTTTAACCCATTTGAAATGGTGGACGGAGTATCCCTAAGATATGTTAAACATGTAACCGAGCTTGGAAACCCGGATATGATTATCTTACCGGGCACAAAGAATACCATGGAGGATCTGCTCTGGATGAGACAAAATGGTCTTGAAGCAGCAATCCTGAAGCAGGTAAAGGCGGGAACAGCAATATTTGGAATATGCGGCGGATATCAGATGCTGGGAGAAACCCTAAGCGATCCCGACGGTGTAGAAAGCGGTGGAGAAATAAGAGGCATGGGATTACTTCCGATGGACACTGTTTTTGCGGGAGATAAAACAAGAACTAGAGTTACAGGTACTTTCAATGAGGTTGATGGTGCTTTTAGTGGTCTGAGTGGAGTTGCTTTTGAAGGCTACGAGATACATATGGGCGTCAGCACTATGCATGAGGGCGGAAAATCCCTTACACACCTTGACCAGATGGATAAGGCAGATGGAACATGGTCCGGAGAGGTATTCGGTACTTATGTCCACGGAATTTTCGACAAGGAACAGGTTGTAAAAGAAATCGTAATGGCTTTAGGTAGTAAGAAGGGCATCGACATGACAGAGGCTACAGCCTTTGATATAGAAACATTCAAGGAAACCCAGTACGATATTCTGGCAGAAGAAATGCGAAAGCATTTGGATATGGAAAAGATATATGAAATTCTAGGTTTAAAAAAATAGGGGATAGTGAAATGACAGGAAAATTATTTGGTGTAGGTATAGGTCCCGGAGATTCAGAACTGCTTACCTTAAAGGCTGTAAGAGTAATAAAGGAGGCAGATATAGTTGCGGTGCCCGGCTCGAAGAAGGAAGACACGGTGGCATACAACATTGCGCTAGGTGCTGTACCGGAACTTTCCGAAAAGGAAGTGATGGAAATAGAATGGCCGATGACAAAGAATATGGAGACCTTAAATAAGGTATACGATGCGGCAAGTCAAAGAATATGCATGTTGCTTGATGAAGGCAAAAAGGTGGCTTTTCTTACATTGGGAGATCCGTGCATCTATTCCACATATCTTTATATTCACAGAAAGGTTACAGAGGCTGGATATGACACGGAACTGGTAAACGGCATTCCATCGTTTTGCGCTGTGGCAGCAAGATTAAATATGGGGCTTGTTGAGCGTGCGGAGCAGCTCCATGTAATACCAAATCTGGATAATATCGAGGATAATCTTCAATTGCCCGGAACAAAGGTGCTTATGAAATCAGGAAAACGTGTTGTAGGATTTAAGGAAGCCTTTGAAAATTTTGATGGCAGTTTTTCCATGATAGAAAACTGCGGAATGGAAGGGGAAAGGATATTTAATTCGCCTGAAGATATCCCACAAGACATGGGATATTACGCAACGATGGTATTGAAGGAAAAATAAGAGAATCGCTTGAATTCTCAACATTTTTTGCCATTTTTCCACATAAATATCTAAAATTTCATTGCAATGGATAGCTAAGTGTATTATCATATGTTATTGGGACTTGTTTATTTTACAGGTTCCGATTTCAAAATTGAATACACTTGAAATATGATTTATGGAAGTTGGGTGCAAGTCCCACGCAAGGCCGTTACTGTAATTCGTATGGTCTTTGACATATGCCACTGAGAAATTGGGAAGGCGTCAAAGATGTACCGGCAGGTACAAGCGATAAGCCAGGAGACTTGGTCATATTTCATCACAGAAATGTGACAGATTCACCTCTGCGGACAACCGGAGCAATGAATAAAAGGGCAAAAGTTTATATGTAGCTTTTTAGCGGATATTAAAACATTTTGTTATATGATTGATTTACCGAAGACCTGCAAGTTGAAACTGCAGGTCTTTTTTTATCAGGATAAAGCCTTTTTGCATCAATCAGACTTTATGGCCCATATAACACAAGACCGTGCCTTCTAAAGAAGTGTAATTTGAGTGTTTCAATTAACATTCAAGGCTTTGTGCAAATGCGCAAGGCAGACAGCAATTTAGGAGGTTTATATGAAAAAAGTATTGAGAAAGTGGCTGGTGGCAACCATGGCGGTAGCTTTGGTACTTGCGTCATCCATCGGGGTGCTGGCAGCAGGTGGTAGCAGTAAGCCTACGTTAGTAGACACAAAAAATGTCACAGTAACATCTAGCTATGACAAGTTTAAATTGGATCCGGATGATACAAAGTCGGATAGACAAACAACCACAGGATTATTAAAAATTTATTCAGATGGAAGCATGAAATTGACCTTTAAGTATCCAGGTACATCGTTTTTGAAGATGTATATGGGAACAGCTTTGGATGCAGCAAGAGCAGACGCTTCAGAAATAATAGAGGCACGTGCTTTAACAGAAGGCGGATATGAATACACAGTTCCACTAGAAAAAATGTATTCTGCAGTAAATGCTGCTGTGCTCTCATCAAAAGGTTCTTGGAAGGATAATACTCTTACTGTAAAATTAGTAGATGATTCAAAAGAGGTCACAGTAACATCTAGTTATGACAAGTTTAAATTAGATCCAGATGAGACCAAATCGGACAGACAAACAACCACAGGTACGGTGAAGTTTGATTCTAACGGAAATATGAAGTTGACGTTTAAATATCCGGGTACATCGTTTTTGAAGATGTATATGGGGACTGCTACGGAGGCAGCAAGAGCAGACGCTTCAGAAATAATAGAGGCACGTGCATTAACAGAAGGTGGATATGAATACACAGTTCCTTTGGAAGATATGTATTCCTCGGTAAATGCTGCTGTACTCTCATCAAAAGGTTCTTGGAAGGATAATACTCTAACTGTAAGACTTTCACAAAGTGGCGGCGAAAATAACAGCGGAAGTAATGTTAATCCACCTACAAGCAACCCTGAAGGCGGTAACAGCAATAATCCGCAGCCTGCAGAAACACAGGTAATCCTTCCTGACGGAACATACTCTGTAGATGTGGCAACAGGTACAAACATGTTCAAAGTAGTTGACTGCAAGCTTGTTGTAGATGGTGACAAGGTTTCTGCATTGGTGACATTATCTTCAAACGGATATGATTATCTCTATGTTGGAACAAAAAAGGAAGCAGCGGCAGCAAGCCAATCCACATGGAGTAAATGGATAAAAGAAATCCCTGCTGAAGGTAACACACAGAGAATGTACAAGATTGAAATGACAAAGGATGCACTAGGCAACGGTCTTGCTATGGCTGCTCATTCAACTAAAAATAATAATTGGTACGACAGAAATCTTACATTCGACTTATCTTCCTTAAAGATATATTCGATAGGAAACAATGTTGATGATGCCATCAACAATGTAGTAACAGACAAGACTCCTTCAGATAACAATTCTGCAGGAAACACAAACAACTCAAACAACACCCTTACACAGAATCAGATAAAGGACAAGCTTCAGTCTGTAGACAGCAGCTCTGTCGTAAAAGACGGTACATACACACCATCCTTTGGTTTTGAAGGTGGTTCAGGTCGTGCAACAATTGCCTGCAACAAGGTTGTCGTAAAGAACGGTAAGGCAACGGCTACTATCGTTTTCAGCAGTCCTAACTTTACATGGGTAAAGACCGGAGGCAAGACTTACTACAATGAAAACAAGGGTGGAAACTCAACCTTTACAATTCCTGTTACATTAAACGGTAAGACAGCTATTTCTGCGGAAACAACAGCAATGTCACAGCCACATGTTGTAGATTATACACTGTACTGTTTCATCGATGGTACAAAGGTAACAACAAAAAATAACACTTCAACCGATACCATTGAGCTTGGAACTGAAGCAGATAATACTACTGCAGACAAGGATGATGCAAACTCATGGGGTGAATTTGACAGCGAAACGGATGCAACAAAAGCATATGAGTCAAAAATTAAAGGTCTGACCACAGGCTTGGTAGTTGTAGGTGGTTATGCGGTAGCAGGAACTGCATTTGCAGCAGTTAGATTCCGCAAGCTTCGCAAAAAATAAAGGGGGAGAAATCTCATGAAAAAGAATATAGCCGTTTTACTGCTGATAGCACTTATTGCGGTGTTTGCAGCAGGTTGCGGCAGCAATGGAACAAGCGGAGGAGATTCTTCATCGGCTCCTCAGATTGAGGGTTTAAAATACGAATCCACATTGGAACTGGAATATGCTGAATGCTATAAAGTGTTCTTCTATGAGGGTGGATATGCAGCTATCCGTATAGACGACGGCAGCGATTACCTGCTGGTACCTGAAGGCGGAAAGATTCCTGAAAACCTTCCGTCAAGCTGCGTGATTCTGCAGCAGCCATTAGACAACATTTATCTTGTGGCAACATCAACCATGTCCATGTTTGACAAGATAGGTTCAATGGACAATATCCGTTTCGCCGGAACAAAGGCAGACGGATGGTATGTTCAGGAATGCGTGGATAGGATGAATTCCGGAAGGATTCTTTATTCAGGTAAGTATTCAGCGCCTGATTATGAACTGCTCATTTCAGAAGGCTGCGACCTTGCACTGGAATCAACTATGATTCTGCATACACCTGAAGTAAAAGAAAAACTGGAAAGCATGAACATTCCGGTGTTTATAGAGCGTGCAGCCTATGAACCGCACCCTCTTGGAAGAACAGAGTGGATTAAGCTTTATGGGGTATTGACAAATAGACTGGACGAAGCTGTAAAGGCTTTTGACGAGCAGAAAAAGCTTGTTGAAGAGCTTGACGACTTTAAGAATACAGAAAAAACAGTAGCTTTCTTCTATGTTAACCAG
>JAQXRN010000200.1 GCA_029218545.1 Bacillota bacterium
ATTCGTTCAATCATTCCATCGATGCTGCATGCTGTAGAAAACATTATTCCGCTCTTTAAACAATCTACGGTATTCGTACCGATTAATCGTTTAGGTGTATCAAAGGCAATCTTTGGAAGCTGTGCAGTCCTGCCGATTAAGGCATCAGTGGAAACAGACATCCCTGTTGTAATCATTCCGCCTAAATAATTCTTGTTCTCATCAATAACAGAGTATGTAGTGGCTGTTCCCATATCTATTATTATCTGCGGAACAGGATATTCATTTATCCCTGCTACTGCATCTACAACCAGGTCACTTCCAAGCTGTGCCGGATTGTCTATTTTAATGCTTAGACCTGTCTTTATTCCAGGACCAACAACAAGAGGTTTTGTGCCGCATAATTTTTCAATGGCTCTCTTGAATGTATTAGTAATAGAAGGCACAACTGAAGACATTATTACCCCGGAAATTCTATCGGGAGTAATTTTGTGCATTTCTAACGCAGTTTTAATGCTCACAGCATATTCCAAGTCTGTTGCTTTCTGGCTGCTTGATACTCTCTCTCTGAAAATAATTTCGTCCTTGTCAAAACATCCTATAACAATGTTTGTATTCCCTATATCTATTACTAGAATCATTTTTTCCTCCTAATCTTGTTGCCGCTTTCGCCGCATCATACCAACTACTTATTATAACATAAAAAATACAAAGTTCTAGTTTTTTTCGTCTTGATTCTGACAGGAATATTGTGATATGTTCTTATTGTACTTTAAAACAAAATGAGATATACGAGGTAGTTATGTTAAAAGGAAAAACAGTTGTAATTGCCGTTTCGGGCAGTATTGCTGCATATAAAATCCCAAATTTGGCACGTATGCTAAAAAAGGCGGGCGCTGATGTACAGATTCTCATGACTCAGAATGCCACCCAGTTTATTAATCCAATCACTTTTGAATCTCTGACAGGTAATAAATGTCTTATTGACACTTTTGACCGTAATTTCCAGTACAGCGTAGAGCATGTTGCCCTCGCAAAACGTGCTGATATAGTTATGGTTGCCCCTGCTTCTGCAAACGTTATCGGCAAAATCGCTAACGGTCTTGCCGACGATATGCTTACTACAACGGTTATCGCCTGTCCATGTAAAAAAATCATCGCTCCTGCAATGAACCATAACATGTACCATAACCCAATAGTACAGGATAATTTAGAAAAGCTGAAGAAATTTGGTTATGAAATCGTCACTCCTGAAACAGGTATGCTTGCAAACGGAGATTCAGGAGACGGAAGAATGCCGGAAGAATCGCTTCTTTTTCAGCATATCATAAAGGAAATCGCCTTTGAGAAGGATCTTGCCGGCAAAAAGGTGCTGATTACTGCCGGAGCCACAAGAGAACCCATCGATCCTGTAAGATATATTACAAATCATTCAAGCGGTAAAATGGGTTGCGCATTAGCTCAGGCTGCTATGCTACGTGGTGCAGAGGTTACTCTTGTTCACGGACATATGGATGTTGCTCCTCCGGAATTCATAACCTGTGTTCCAATAGTCAGTGCAGAAGATATGTTTATTGAAGTAGATAAAAGAAGAGTGTCAAGCGATATCATCATAAAGGCCGCTGCTGTTGCTGATTACACTCCTGTAACAGTGGCAGAAAACAAGATAAAGAAATCAGGTTCTGATGATTCAATGTCAATTCCGTTAAAGAGGACAAAGGATATTCTTCTTCACCTTGGTCAAAACAAAAGAGAAAACCAGATAATCTGCGGTTTTTCAATGGAAACAGAAAACCTGCTTGAGAATTCACAGAAGAAGCTTACAAAGAAAAACTGCGACATGATATGTGCGAACTCTCTAAGCTCATCTGGCTCAGGCTTCAAAAGCGACACCAATATCATCACACTGATTACTAAGGATTCCATTGAAGAACTTGAATTAATGTCAAAAGAGCAGGCTGCTCACGTGATATTAAACAAGATTCTCACCCTATAATGGATTAAATAATTGAATATAAAACACTGATTTAAAGCCACTTTTTCTGCCGGAAGAAGTGGCTTTTCTGTTGACTGACAAGGCATAATGTCTCTTTTCTTGGAATACATTATATTTAACACAAACTATTGAAAGGGGAATTACCATGTCAAATGAAAACAATATTCCTGATTATGCTATGGTTCCTGCTAAGGAAATAAGTCCTTCGGAGCTGATCCCAATTACCGAAGGACTCCAGTATGACAATGTGCAGGTAACAAATGTGGAAATACCGGAACCGTTTTTTTTCACAATTGAAGAAGATATACTTGTTCCCGACGTTAAGCCGGATCTTTCAGAAATACTATTGATGGATGGCAATGTAAGTCTTGCAACAAGAGAAATAGTTCATATGGCAAAAGATGATGAAATGCTTACCATTTCCGGCGACATACAGCTTCAAACGCTGTACCTGCCTGAAATAAATCAGGGTGCCTATACAATAATCTCAATTCACAACAAAATTCCGTTTAAAGATCAGATTAAGGCAAAGCCTTTTACGACTATCGTTCTCAGCTGTGAAATAGACAAAATAGAATTTTCGGTCATAAACGAGCGCAAATATAGAGCAAGGATTACACTGCGTTTACTTGAAAAGGAATACTCAGACCAGAAGCTGTCCATATTCCGGGGAATTGAAGGCGAAGATATTCAGTGTCTAAAAGAAATGCGTCTGATTTCTTCAGTAGCATCAAGAACCAAAGATATGTTATCAATTTCTGAGGAAATAACTCCATCCAGTGATTATTCTCCTGAAGAGATTCTTTTCTCCAGAATAACTGCCCTTGAAAACTACATGCAGATAACATCGGATAAGGCCATAATAAGCGGTTTCATCTATGTTACTCTCCTTTATAAAATTAAATCGTCTAATGACGATTTGAACTGTGAAAGCTTCCAGCAAATAAAAGAAAAAGTTGAATTCACCCAGTTTATACCCCTTCATATTTCAACAGAAGCTATGGGTTACAGTCCTGTTTTCGACTCAAGCAACTTAAGACTTTATCTGGATAAGAATGAAGACGGAAGAAGCATCTTCAGGCTTGAAGGCAATCTAATAACCCATATCGAACTATACAACGCTTCACAGGTTGAAATAATTTCCGATGCTTATCACAAAGAACGGACATTTAAATTTGATATCAACTCTTGCGAAAGCAGAATAACTGTTGCTAATTTAACTGGGGAAAACAGCCTTCGTGAGATTTTTAGTCCTGAGCTCAAAGACCGTGAAATACAATGTATTCTCTTTACCAGCAGCAAAATAATAGGTGCTGATACATATGCATCTCAGGGGCTTCTTACCACAGAAGGCATCATAGGGGTAAATATGTTATGTCTCTCTGCAGATGAAGATGCTGAAATTATTAAGGTGTCCGAGGAGTTTCCTTTTAGACTGTCCATGACACGCAGCAATAACGACTTGAGCGACGAATATGTTACAAAGGTCTTCATTAAGGATTTCTGGGCAGAAAAAATCAATGGTAAACAACTGGAGTTCAACGCAAGTCTCCTTGCAAATGTTGAAATCATCCGTACCTCTGCTTTTAGCCTTATTACCAATCCCGGCTTCGAAGGTTACCAATCCAATGAATCTTCATGTCCGATTATCATTTACACCTGCAGAACCGATGATTCTCTTTGGGATATCGCAAAGCGGTTCAGGACTACAGTTTCATCAATATCGTCTATTAACGATTTAGAAGGCGCGACTATTGAACCCAACAAAAAACTACTCATATTGAGATAATTGTATAATTTCTCAAATCATGTCCATACTCTATATGACGGAGGTAAAATATGGATAAAAGATTTGGGAAATTATTATTTTTTATTTTGCTGATTGCCTGTATTATGGTGCCTGCCTCAAACCTTGCAAATGAATACCCAAATATTCTTAGATTTCACGTTATAGCAAACAGCGATTCCGATGAAGACCAGCAGTTGAAGCTCAAAGTAAGAGACTATGTGTTAGAAAGACTGCAGCCTGAAATAATGGAAGATTTTCAAGACAGCGAGGAGAATCTTGATTTCACTGAATACAGTCAGGAAGCCATTCGCTCATATATAAAAGAAAATATGAGCAGAATAACAACTTGGGCTGAAGAAGCCGTTGCTTCTGAGGGTTATGACTATAGCGTTAACTGCAGCCTTGGAGTTCGTCATATTCCTGCCAAATATTATGACGACTTATTCTTCCCGGAAGGGAACTATGAAGCACTAACAATCTCAATAGGGGAAGGAAAGGGGCAAAACTGGTGGTGCGTTGTTTTCCCTCCTTTATGCCTTATTTCATCACAGCAAAGCGAAACAGAATTCAAAAGCGAAAAGGTTGAATCGTCTATTGCAGATGAGGAAAAACTAATTTTAAAATCTAAGACTATGGATCTCTTGAAGGGCAACGAAAGCGTATCAAGGTCTTCTATTGAAGAGTCTCTAAAGTGTCTGTTTGAAAAGTGTTAAACAGGCACTTTTTATTTGTTTTCTTTGTGAAATTCCTTGACTGCTTTTTATAATGGTGGTATGCTTGTATACAGGTATTCGCTTTCTTGCAGTAAAGCGATAGCAAATGAAGGGTAGTTGGAGGTCTATACAATGTTAGAGTTATCAAAGAAAACAAATCTACTAGAAAAGAACATATATAAATACAGTTTACAGGACGTAGAAGAACCGGAGTTATACAGGGAAATGTTTAACTATGAGGAAGTGCCTAAAATTGCATTTAACCACAGACGAGTTCCAGTCAATATGCCTGAAGATATCTGGATTACTGATACTTCCTTTAGAGATGGTCAGCAATCTATGTCTCCATACAAAGTTAAAGATATCGTAAATCTTTATAAGCTATTGGCTCGTTTAGGCGGTCCTTATGGCGTAGTCAGACAATCTGAATTTTTCATTTATACGAAGAAAGATCAGGAGGCTATATATAAATGCATGGAGCTAGGGTATAAATTCCCTGAAATAACCACGTGGATAAGAGCAAAAAAAGAAGACTTCAAAATGGTAAAAGATTTGGAAATAAAGGAAACAGGTATACTTGTGTCCTGCAGTGACTACCATATCTTTAAAAAGATGGGTATGACAAGAAGACAGGCAGTTGACTATTATCTGGAAACCATTAAAGATGCCTTTGAGGCCGGTGTTGTTCCAAGATGCCATCTGGAGGATATTACCCGTGCGGATTTCTATGGTTTTGTTGTTCCTTTTGTAAATGAAATCATGGAGCTTTCCAATGAGGTCGGCATTCCTGTTAAAATCAGAGCCTGCGATACTATGGGCTATGGTGTTCCATACACTGAAGTTGCACTTCCAAGAAGCGTGGCCGGTATTATCTACGGACTTCAGACCTATTCTGGTGTACCTAGTGAAATGCTGGAATGGCACGGACATAACGACTTCTATAAAGCTGTTGCAAATGCTACTGTTGCATGGCTTTATGGGGCCAGCGCAGTTAACTGTTCAATGCTTGGAATAGGCGAAAGAACAGGTAACATTCCTCTTGAAGCAATGGTCTTCGAATATGCATCCCTTAGAGGTTCTCTTGATGGAATGGATCCAACTGTAATAACAGAAATCGGCAGCTATTTCAGAAACGAAATGGGTTACGATATTCCTCCGATGACTCCTTTTGTAGGAGAAAACTTCAATGTTACTAAAGCAGGCATTCATGCTGATGGTTTAATGAAAGACGAGGAAATATATAACATCTTCAATACAAAGAAGCTGTTAAACAAGACTCCTGGCGTTTCCGTAAGCAAGACATCAGGCCTTGCCGGAATAGCTTATTGGATCAATGAACATTATGACTTAAAAGATGATAAAAAATATACCAAGAATGACAAGCTTGTTGCTGATTTAAAGGATTGGGTAGATGTTATGTATGCAGACGGCAGAACTACTGCCCTTTCTAATCATGAAATGGAAGATAAGATTAAAGAGCTAAACGGTGGAAAGGATTTGAAATAATGATCGATTATAAGAGCCAGTCACTTGCAAACCAAGTGTATGAAACGATTGAAAGAAACATCTTAAACGGTGTATACAGCAAGGGAGCAGTAATCAGTGAAATGAAGCTTTCTGAGGAATTAGGCGTAAGCAGAACTCCTATCAGAGAAGCCATGACAAGACTTGAAACAGAAAGACTTATCGAAACTACTTCCACAGGAACTATTGTTGTCGGAATTAGTGACAAAGATGTAAAGGATATGTTTCAGGTCAAACTTCACCTTGATCCGCTTATTATGAAAATGGCTGCTACAAATATTAGTGCTCATGCATTGGAAAAGCTCAAAGATAATCTTGAGCAACAGGAATTCTACAATTCAAAGGGGAACACTGAAAAACTGCGTGACCTTGATACAGAATTTCACGACATCATCTATGCAGAGAGCAAAAGCCCTATTTTACAGCATATCCTGACAGGTATACATCACAAGCTTTTAAAATACAGAAAAGCTTCTCTTGATAAAAGTGACAGAAGTGACCATTCTGTAGAAGAACATGAAGCAATTTATGAAGCACTTGCTGCTCGAGATGAGATGAGAATTGAGCTTCTTGTATTACAGCATATAAACCACTCATATGACACAATAATGAAGGGAGTAAAATAATGGGATTAACAATCGCTCAAAAGATAATTAAAGAACATCTTCTCTCAGGAGAAATGATTACAGGAACAGAAATTGCACTTAAAATAGATCAGACTTTAACACAGGATGCCACAGGAACAATGGCCTATCTTGAATTTGAAACTATGGGCGTTCCACGTGTAAGAACTGAACTCTCTGTAGCATACATAGATCACAATACTCTACAGTCAGGCTTTGAAAATGCAGACGACCATAGATTTATTCAATCAATGGCAAAAAAATACGGTCTTTACTTTTCAAGACCCGGTAACGGAATCTGCCATCAGGTTCACCTTGAAAGATTCGGTAAACCCGGCAAAACACTAATAGGCTCCGACAGCCATACCCCTACAGGAGGTGGTATCGGCATGCTTGCAATGGGAGCAGGTGGTCTTGATGTAGCTGTTGCTATGGGTGGCGGTGCATACAATATCACAATGCCCAAGATGTTTAAGGTCAATCTTACAGGCAAGCTCAACGACTTTGTAACAGCAAAGGATGTAAGCCTTGAAATTTTAAGAATTCTTTCCGTAAAAGGCGGTGTAGGCGCTATTATTGAATGGGGAGGCGAAGGTGTGAAGACTCTCTCTGTACCTGAAAGAGCAACCATTACTAATATGGGAGCAGAGCTCGGTGCAACAACTTCTATTTTCCCTTCTGATGAAGTGACAAAAGCTTTCTTGGAAGCAGAAGGCCGCGCAGAAGACTGGGTTGAATTAAAGAGCGATGAAGATGCAGTATATGACAAGGTTATCGATATTAATCTTTCAGAGCTTAAGCCTCTTATTGCATGTCCTCACAGCCCTGACAACATCAAGACCGTAGAAAGCTTAAAGGGAACAAAGGTCGATCAGGTATGCATCGGTTCATGCACCAACTCCTCACTTTATGACATGCTGAAAGTTGCAGCACTTCTAAAGGGTAAGACAATTAAACCGGAAGTAAGCCTTTCCATTTCTCCTGGTTCAAAGCAGGTTCTTTCAATGCTTTCAGATTGCGGCGCTTTATCAGATATTCTGGCAAGCGGAGCAAGAGTATTAGAATGTGCCTGCGGACCTTGCATAGGTATGGGATTTTCTCCAAACTCCGGTGGTGTTTCATTAAGAACCTTCAACAGAAACTTCGAAGGTCGTTCAGGTACTGCCGACGGCAAGGTTTTCTTGGTTTCTCCTGAAACTGCAGTAGCTGCAGCTCTCACCGGCGAAATTACAGACCCGACACTATTAGGGGAAATGCCTAAGGTTACTATGCCTGCAGAATTTAAAATAGACGATAGTGCAATTATTGCTCCTGCTTCCGCTGAAGATGCTCCTTCTGTGGAAATCCTTCGTGGTCCGAATATCAAGCCTTTCCCTGAAAGCATGCCATTGGAAGATACTCTGGAAGTACCTCTGGTGCTTAAGGTCGGCGACAACATTACAACTGACCACATTATGCCTGCCGGTGCAAAAATTCTGCCATATCGTTCAAATATTCCACACCTTTCCCAGTACTGCTTTGCTGTATGCGATGAAACCTTCCCTGCAAGAGCAAAAGAAGCAGGTCAAAGCATCATCGTAGGCGGAAACAACTACGGACAGGGCTCATCAAGAGAACATGCTGCTCTTGTTCCATTGTATCTTGGAGTACGTGCAGTTATCGCAAAGGGATTTGCAAGAATACATGCAGCGAACCTGATTAATGCAGGAATAATGCCTCTTTCCTTTGAAAATCCTGAAGATTACGATGCACTTATGCAGGATGATGTTCTTAAAATAGAAAACATCTTTGAAGGTATGGATTCAGGCAAAATGATACTGAAAAATGTAACACAGAATAAGGAAATTCCTATTTCATGCCAGTTTACTGACAGACAAAAGAGCATTCTTAAGGCTGGCGGACTCCTCAAGTTTGTCGGTCAGGGAAATCTATAATACATATAGCTAGGAGAAAACTGATATGGATAAAGAAAAATATATTGAATCCTGCGTCGCTCATTTTGAAAATCTTCTTAAGGAACAGCTTGCAAGAGCGGAAAAAATGAAAAACGCAGGAAAAGCTAAAGACTATAGTTCACTTGACACCATAACAATCGGCCTCTGCGGTGGCGATGGCATTGGCCCAATCATCATGAAAGAGGCAAAAGCCTTATTAGAAACGCTTCTTGCTTCAGAGATAGTTTCTGGAAAGATTGTCCTTAAGGATATCGAAGGTCTTACAATAGAAAACAGGCTGGCACTTAACCAGCCCGTTCCAGCCGATGTTCTGGCTGAAATCAAGTCATGCGACGTAATTCTAAAGGGACCTACAACAACACCAAAGGGCGGCACTATGGAAAGTGCAAACGTAACCCTTAGAAGAGAACTTGATTTATATGCAAACGTTCGTCCGGTATGTGTCCCTGAAGAGGGTATTGACTGGATGTTCTACAGAGAAAACACAGAAGGCGAATACGTTTTAGGCTCCAGCGGTGTCGAAATTCCTGATGAATTATCCATGGACTTTAAAGTTACTACCGATGAAGGAACTAAGAGAATCGCCCGTGCCGCATTTGAATATGCCAAGAACAACGGCAAAACCAATGTGGCCATCGTTACAAAAGCAAACATTATGAAGAAGACTGACGGAAAATTCTCTAAGATTTGTAACGAGGTTGCGGCAGACTATCCGGGAATAACTGCAGAAGACTGGTACATCGATATTATGACTGCAAATTTAGTCAATAAATCCATAAGAAACCAATTCCAGGTGTTTGTATTGCCAAACCTTTACGGCGACATAATAACTGATGAGGCCGCTGAAATCCAAGGTGGTGTTGGTACTGCAGGTAGTGCCAATATCGGTGACAATTATGCTATGTTTGAAGCTATTCATGGCTCTGCACCAAGAATGATTGAAGAAGGTTTAGCAGACTATGCAAACCCTTCAAGTATCTTCAAGGCTGCAGAAATGCTCCTTCGTCACATCGGCTTGACCGATAAAGCAGATAAGCTTGCTTCGGCTCTCTTTGTCTGCTGCGAAGAAGAAAAAAAGTTTGTAGTTACAGGTACAAAAGAAGGAAATACATGCAGGGAATTCTCCGATTATGTGATTTCCAAGCTTTAGTATTTTTATTAGTGCATACTAATTTTTTCATTCCAAACTTACCAAAAAGACAGCTTGCCTGTAACCTTCAGGCGACTGTCTTTTTTACTATACAAGGGCTCTATTCCTTGATATTACACAGTTTGCGTTGTATAATTATTTATTATATTTTAAGAAGAGAGAGACAAGTATGAAAGTAATTGACTTATTAAAAAAAGAAACCTTATCCCTGTCCTTTGAGGTTTTTCCACCAAAGGTAGACTCCTCCTTTGACAGTGTAAAAAATGCAACAGAAGAAATTGCAAAGCTTAAACCTGCTTTTATGAGCGTAACTTACGGTGCAGGAGGCGGCACAAGTAAATATACCCTTGATATCGCAAAGAATATAAAAGATAAATATGATGTTTCCACTCTGGCTCATCTTACCTGTGTTTCTTCAACCAGAGAAACCGTTAAACAGAGAATTGAAGACCTTAAGAATGCGGGAATAGAGAACATAATGGCTCTAAGAGGTGATATTCCCGCTGAACTTGCAAATTCAGACAGATCCACATGGTATTACAATCATGCAGTAGAGCTTATTCGCGATCTGAAGGAATCAGGAGCTGATTTCTGTATCGGCGGAGCCTGTTACCCGGAGGTTCATCCTGAAAGTTTAAATCAGAAGGATGATATCAAGTACCTAAAAGAAAAGGTTGATGCAGGATGCGAATTCCTCACAACACAGATGTTCTTCGATAACAATCTTTTATACAATTTCCTATATAAAATAAGAGAAGCAGGCATTACAGTTCCTGTAGTTGCAGGTATTATGCCTATTACAAATGCAAATCAGGTAGCAAGAGCACTTAGTCTTTCCGGCTCCTACGTTCCTCAGCGTTTTAAGAGCCTGGTTGATAAATTCGGCCACGACCCTGCGGCAATGAAACAGGCAGGAATAGCCTATGCAACAGATCAGATCATAGATTTGTTTGCAAACAATATAACCAATGTGCACGTATATTCAATGAACAAGCCTGATGTTGCAATGAAAATTCAAAGCAATCTGTCAGATATTTTAGGTAAATGATGATAAAGATTAAGCAATATAATGAAATACCTGTAGATTTAGGTGAAATTCTAAGGTATATGAATGCCGAGAATAATGCAGAAACAGTTTCCATTATTGAAGAATGTCTTAAAGAGCTTCATAGTAAGCTTTCATATAAGGTTTGCTATGATCAATTCGCCATCACTTTAAATGGTAATCTTGTTGACCTTGGATTTACCACTATTGAAAGTGACAATCTCTCCAATAATTTAAAAGACTGTCAAAGCGTTATTATTTTTGCAGCGACCATAGGTATAGAAATAGATCGTCTGATTGCAAGGTACGGAAGACTTTCTCCGGTTAAAGCCTTGGCTTTTCAGGCTATAGGAGCTGAAAGAATTGAAAGCCTTTGCAATGAGTTTAATAGGGAAATGACCTTAGAGCAAAGTGGGCTTGGTTTCTATACAAGGGCGAGATTCAGTCCCGGATACGGTGATTTAGAACTTTCCTACCAAAAGGATATTTTTAGAGTACTTGACTGCTCAAGAAAAATCGGCCTGTCCCTTAATGACAGCCTGCTCATGTCTCCATCTAAATCTGTAACCGCTATAATAGGTGTTTCCAACATTGAAAAAAACTGCACAAAAAAGGGCTGTAGTTCTTGCGAAAAAAGAGACTGCAGCTTCAGGAGGAATGATTGATGAATGTTTTAGAATATATGAAAAGTAATATTTTATACCTGGATGGAGGAATGGGCTCTTTGCTCCAGGCTTTTGGTATAAAACCCGGTGAACATCCTGAAAGATGGTCTGTTTCTCACCCTGAGGTTATCACACAAATTCATAAGGACTATTTTGATGCCGGATCTAATGTAGTCCTTACTAACACCTTTGGAGCCAATACTCTTAAATTCGATATTGAAGAGGTGGATGCCATAATAAAGGCATCTATTGAAAACGCTAGAGAGGCTGCCCTTAAATCTGCAAATCCAAATCCCAAATTTGTAGGACTTGATATAGGCCCATGCGGTAAACTCCTCAAGCCTTATGGTGATTTAGACTTTGAAGATGCCGTAGAAGCTTTCGCCGGTATGGTCAAGGCTGGAGTTAAATACGGTGCAGATTTAATTTTTATTGAAACCATGAACGACAGCTATGAAACAAAAGCTGCCCTCCTTGCTGCCAAAGAAAACTCCAATCTTCCTGTCTTCGTTTCTAACGCATATGGAGAAGATGGTAAGCTCATGACAGGTGCCACTCCTGCCGCAATGGTGGCTATGGTGGAAGGGATGGGTGCAGATGCTATTGGATGCAACTGCTCTCTTGGTCCTGCCCAGCTTGCACCTATTATCGATGAACTACTTGAATATGCATCGATCCCTGTTATGGTTAAACCAAATGCAGGACTTCCAAGGGAATTAGATGGAAAAGCAGTATATGATGTTCTTCCCGAGCAGTTTGGCAGGGAAGTTTTAGCCCTGGTAGAAAAGGGGGTAAGAGCCGTCGGGGGCTGCTGCGGTACTACTCCTGAATACATCAAGGAGCTTACATCAATTACCAAATGCTGCCACATTTCTGATATCGTTTCGAAAAACAGAACTTTAGTTTCTTCCTATACCCACGCTGTTGAATTTGATAAAAAGCCTATTCTTATTGGTGAACGTATCAATCCTACAGGCAAAAAGCGCTTTAAACAGGCTCTCGTAGAAAAGGATATGGACTATATCCTTCAAGAGGGTGTTAATCAGCAGGAAAAAGGTGTTCATATTCTCGATGTAAACGTAGGACTTCCTGAAATTGACGAAGCTACTATGCTTACAGATGCGGTTTGTGAACTGCAGGCCATCATAAATCTTCCTCTTCAGATAGACACAGCTGATGCTGACGCTATGGAAAGAGCCTTAAGAAGATATAACGGCAAGGCAATGATTAATTCCGTAAACGGCAAAGAAGAATCTATGAAACAGATTTTCCCACTAGTTAAAAAATACGGCGGTGTTGTTGTTGCCCTTACTTTGGATGAAAACGGAATTCCGGAATCTGCAGAAGGAAGAATTGAAATCGCAAAGAAAATCTTAAGAACAGCTGACCAATACGGAATTCAGAAAAAGGATATTATTTTCGACACCCTTGCCATGACAATCAGTGCAGATCAGTCTGCTGCAAAAGCAACTCTTAAGGCACTTGAAGTGATTAGACATGAACTTGGATGCCATACATCTCTCGGAGTATCAAACGTTTCCTTTGGACTTCCTGTTAGAGAAGCTGTAAACAGTACCTTCTTTGCCTGCGCAATGGAAAGAGGGCTTTCCGCTGCCATTATGAATCCATATTCAGATGGCATGATGAAAACATATTATACATACAACGCACTTCACGATTTAGATGAAAATTGCGGTGAATATATCGATTTTGCATCAAACTTGGATGAACCGGCGCCTGCAAAAGCTCCATCTCAATCAAAACCAAATAATTCTGAATCATATAAATCCGAACTCCAAAGATCCATCGTTAAAGGTCTGAAAGATCAAGCTGCCGGGCTTACATCAAACCTTCTTGCATCAGAGAATCCACTTGATATCATACAGAAAGAGGTTATTCCTGCACTTGATATCGTTGGAAAGGGTTTCGAGGAAAAAACAGTATTCCTCCCTCAGCTTTTGATGGCTGCAGAAGCTGCAAAGGCTTCCTTTGAGGTAATAAAAACTAAGATGATTTCCGAAGGTGGGCAGTCCATCGATAAATATCCTGTGGTAATAGCTACAGTCCATGGAGATATTCACGATATCGGTAAGAACATCGTAAAGCTGTTGCTGGAAAACTACGGATTTAAGGTTATTGACTTAGGAAAGGATGTACCAGCCGAGGAAGTGGTAAAGGCTGTAATAGAAAATAAAGCACCATTATGCGGACTTAGTGCACTGATGACTACTACAGTTCCTGCAATGGAAGAAACCATTAAACGTCTAAGAGAAGAGGCTCCTTGGTGTAAGGTGGTAGTTGGCGGAGCAGTTCTAAATCAGGAATATTCTGATAGAATCGGTTCTGATAAATATGCCAAAGATGCTATGGACACAATTCGCTATGCGGAGGGTATTTAACAATGAAAATAATATTAATATTATTATGCCTGTTTGTGCTGTTTATTCTTTTTCTTGTAGTTAGAGCTTTGTCCCTAAAGCCTACCGAAGCAAAAGATGGAAAGATTGTGTTGGACACATCGAAAAGAGCGGAAGGTTACGGCAGTAGTCTTGCAGAAATGATCAGGTGTGATACTGTTTCCTTTAGAAACCAGGAAGATCGGTCAAAATTCTATGCTTTCCATGAGAAATTAGAAAAACTATTTCCAAATATTCATTCAAAATGCGGGAAGCACGTTTTCAATGGAAGCCTTCTTTTCAAATGGGAAGGTAAAGGCGATACCGACCCTATTCTTCTCATGAGCCATCAGGACGTTGTAGAAGCAAACGGCACATGGGAACATGAACCCTTTAGCGGTGATATAGACGAAAAGGGAAGGGTATGGGGCAGAGGCACCGTGGATACAAAAGCCAGTCTTTTTTGTATTTTAACTGCAGTTGAAGAACTCCTTGCTGAAGGCTTTGTACCCTCGGGAGATATATATATTGCAAGCAGCTGTACCGAAGAATGGAGTGGTGATGGTGCTCCTTCCACTGTAGATTACTTAGAAAAAAATAATGTTAAACTCAAACTTCTTCTCGATGAAGGCGGCATGATTGTAGAAGAGCCCGTAGGCGGAGTAAAGGGTACATACGCAATGGTAGGTCTTGTAGAAAAAGGCTACGGTGATGTTAAGTTTACCGCTAAAGGAAACGGTGGTCACGCCAGTGCTCCCGGAAAGGATACCCCACTTGTTCGTTTAGGTAAATTTATGGTAGACATTGAGAAGAAAAATCCATTTAAATCGGAATTTTCTCCTACTGTAGAGGAAATGTTCAAACGTATGGCTCCAAATATGAATTTTGGAATGAAAGTCTTATTTGCCAACATGGACATTTTAAAGCCTTTGCTTGTAAAAGTTATTCCTTCAGTAAGCACAGCTGCTGCGGCAATGTTAAGAACTACCCTTGCCTTTACAATGGCGAAGGGTGCTGATGGAGCAAACGTGCTTCCACAAGAAGCGAGTATCGTTGGAAACATGAGATTTATCCATCATCAGCCAAACAAGGAGAGTGTGGATATTTTAAGAAATATAGCTAAAAAATATGGTATAGAGACTGAAGTAATATACGAAGATGATCCTTGCCCTGTAGTGGATTATAACGGTCCTGAGTTTAAGCTGGTTGAAAAGACCATTAACGATATTTATCCCGGAATTGGTGTATGTCCATATACCATGACAGGAGGTACTGATGCTAAATACTACAGCACAATCAGCGAAAACTGTATCAGATTTGCTCCTTTATATATAGACTCCCAGCAATATGAAAGTATTCATGGATTAAACGAAAATATATATCAGGGTGCGCTGCCTATGGGGGTTGATTTCTATAAGAAAATAATTACTGAAGCTTAGTATCATTAGATATTATAAAAAGAGCTATTACCCAGATGATTCTGATGTAATAGCTCTAAATTTTTATTTATAATCCTAAACCGAAGTTTTCTTTAACTCTCTTTAATGTCTGTTTTGCGATTTCGTCGGCTTTTTTTGCACCTTCGTTTAATATATCAATTAACTCCTGAGAATGTCTGATTTCTTCATATCTTTCCTTTATAGGAGCCAGAGCATTAACAGTTACCTCAACCAGATCCTTCTTAAAATCTCCGTAGCCTTTTCCTTCGTATTTCTTTTCCAGTTTTTCAATAGATTCTCCCGAAAGTACGCTGTATATGTTGAGCAGATTGCTGATTCCAGGCTTATTTTCAATGTCAAATCTTATTATACCTTCGGAATCTGTAGTCGCCTTCATTATGGATTTTTTAATCTTTGATGGTTCATCTAAGAGGGAAATTCTTGAATGGATGTTTTCAGCTGATTTACTCATTTTCTTTGTAGGATCATCCAAAGCCATAATTCTTGCGCCTGCTTTCAGGAATCTTCCGTCAGGCATTACAAATGTGTTTGGATACTTACTGTTAATTCTTCCAGCAATATCTCTGCAAAGCTCAATATGCTGTTTCTGGTCGTTTCCAACAGGAACTACATCTGTATCATATAACAAAATATCTGCTGCCATTAGAACTGGATAGGTAAACAGACCTGTAGGTGCAGATTCTTTATTCTTACTCTTGTCCTTAAACTGGGTCATTCTTGAAAGTTCACCTGTGTAAGAATTGCATGTAAGAATCCAGTTTAATTCAGCATGACCTGGCACATCTGATTGAACGAAAACAATTGATTTTTTTGGATCAACGCCAACTGCAAGGTACAGTGCTGCCACATCGAGAATATGCTCTTTCAGTTCTTTTGGATCCTGTGGAACTGTAATGGCATGCATATCAACAATGCAATAAATACATTCATGATCGTCTTGTAATTCAACAAACTGTTTTAGAGCTCCTAAATAGTTTCCTAAATGGATATTTCCTGTAGGTTGTACACCTGAAAAAACTCTTTTCATAGGAATAATGCCTTCTTTCTTATGGTTTTTTTATTTATTTTCTTATTTCTTTGTTAAACTCAGCTATTATATTTTTTTCTGCACGAGAAATAGTCATCTGAGAAACCCCAAGCTCCTTTGCAATAATTGCTTGTGATTTATTTTCGATGAATCTTTGTTTGAATATATATTTATATGTTTCGCTAAATTTATCAAGCACATTAGAAAAAATTTCGTGAAGTTCTACTTTTTCATAACCTGAATCTTCAAAACCAACATATCTGTCCATTGGGTTTTCATCAGATTCATCCTGATTCTGGTTTGCAAAACCGTCAAGAGAATATGTACCATATGCTTTTGAACTTTCCATTGCCTGAATTATCTGTTCATTGGTAAAGCCCGTTTCTTCAGAAATTTCGTTAATGGTTGGAACTCTGCCCAGTTTCACAGTTAAATCGTTTTTTACGTCTTGAACCTTCATTGCAATTTCCTTGATTCTTCTTGGAACCTTGAGACTCCATTGTTTATCACGGAAATACTTTTTTATTTCACCTAATATTGTAGGTGTTGCAAAGCTTCTAAATTCAAAACCTTTACTGATATCAAATCTTTCAACAGCAGAAACTAATGCCATTGCTCCAACCTGATAAAGATCATCATAATCGACGCCTTTACCAAGATATTTTCTAATGAGTATGTCTACCATGTACAGATTATCTTCAACAATTTTATTTCTCAGCTCAATGCTTGGGTTAGCCTGATACTGGTTGAATAAGTCTGTGTTCATTATTTTGCCTTTGTCATCTTAATAGTATTTTTGCAATTTTCTTCTTTTATAATCTCAACATCACTCATAAGTGTTTTAATAACATAAAGAGATAAATCTCCCTCATTAGGGCAGTCAAGGCACGGTTTTTTCAGCTTTTTAAGGTTGTGACCTTCACTTGTATCTCTTACTGTTATTTGAATTTTTTCTTTTTCTATTACACATTCAACTTCATATTCCTCAGCAAAACCTTCTGATCCATGACATGTAATATTCTTGCATGCCTCACTTACAGCTGTCTTTATATCTTCGATTTCTTCATAATCAAATCCTGCTGTATCGGCAATGGAACCTACTGCAAGTCTAACCATAGTAATGTAATCAGGTTTACCTGGAATGACAAATTTTAAATTGTCTGCCATATTTGGCCTCCTTCTTTATGCTACATCTGGATTTGTTCTTCGCCTGTTGAATCTTCTTCTGTTATTTCTTTTTCCAATTCATCTTGGCGCGCAACCTTTGCCAGGGAAATAATATTTGCATCTTCAGAAATATTCATTATTTTAACACCCTGTGTAGCTCTACCTAATTTTGATATTTCCTTTGCCTGCATTCTGATGATTATTCCATCTGAATTGATTAGCATTACATCATCGTCGTCATCTACAACAATTGCGCCTACAAGTTCACCTGTCTTCTTAAATTTTGCCTTATCATAAGTCAGAAGACCTTTGCCGCCTCTTACCTGAACCTTGTATTCTTCAACTTTAGTTCTCTTACCAAAACCCTTCTGAGTTACTACTAAAAGCTCCTGACCTGGTTCAACAAGTTCCATTGAAACGACTTCATCATCCTTTTCAAGCTTGATTGCTCTTACACCGCCGGCAATTCTTCCCATAGGTCTTACATCTTCTTCTGAGAAGCATATACATTTTCCATGTTTTGTTACAATTATTACATTGTTTTGTCCTGTTGTCTGTTTAATTCCAATTAACTCATCGCCTTCTTTTAAATTCATTGCAATTAAACCTGTTTTTCTGTTTGTATCAAAACTTGACAGGGAAGTCTTTTTAATTATACCGTCCTTTGTTACGCCAATTAGGAATTTATCTTCGGCAAATTCTTTAATTGGAATTACTGCAGTGACTCTTTCTCTCTGGAGTAAATTTAAGAAGTTTACAACCGGAGTACCCTTAGCAGTTCTCGTTGCTTCAGGAATTTCATAAGCTTTTATCCTATGTGCCTTTCCTGTATTTGTAAAGAATAATAGGTGATCGTGAGTAGAAGTGATAATCATATTCTTTACAAAGTCATTTTCACGGGTTGTTAAAGCAGTTATTCCTTTGCCTCCACGTTTCTGTGCCCTATATGTGTCTACAGGAACTCTCTTTACATAACCAAGATGGGAAAGAGTGATACATACTTTTTCTTCTTCTATTAAATCCTCTTCATCGATTTCATGTTCACCGGCTTTAATCTTTGTTTTTCTCTTATCGCCCCATTTATTTCTGATTTCGATGAGTTCGTCTTTAATTACTCCCATTAATTTATTTTCGTCTTCAAGTAATTCTTTGTAATAAGCTATTTTCTTTAATAGTTCGTCATATTCATTTTGAATTTTCTCTTTTTCCAGACCCTGCAGTCTACGTAGTTGCATGTCTAAAATTGCCTGAGCTTGGATTTCTGTAAATCCGAATCTTTCCATTAATTTTTCTTTAGCATCATTGTAGCTGCTTCTGATAATTTTAATAATTTCATCGATGTTATCAAGAGCAATCAGATAACCTTCTAAAATATGAGCTCTGGCTTCTGCTTTTTTCTTATCGTAAATTGTTCTTCTTGTAACAACTTCCTTCTGGTGCTTTAAATATTCAGAAATAATTTCCTTTAAATTAAGTACCCTAGGTCTTCCGTCAACAAGAGCAAGCATAATCATTGAAAAACTATCCTGAAGCTGAGTATGCTTGTACAATCTATTGAGAATGATGTTAGCGTTTGCATCTCTTTTTAATTCGATAACAATACGCATTCCTTTTCTGTTGGACTCGTCACGAATTGCTGTAATTCCATCAACCTTTTTATCTCTAACTAATTCGGCTATTTTTTCAATCAATCTTGCCTTATTAACCTGATAAGGTATTTCCGTAACAATAATCTGCTGCTTTCCATGTGAAGCTTCTTCTATTTCTGTAACAGCTCTGACAACAACCTTACCTTGACCTGTGCGATAGGCTTCTTTCATTGAGTTTTTGCCCATTATAATAGCACCGGTAGGAAAGTCAGGACCCTTTACAATTTTAGTCAGGTCATCAACTGTTGCGTCCGGTTCATCTATAAGCTTTACACAAGCATCTATTACTTCAGTTAAATTATGCGGAGGTATTGATGTGGCCATACCTACAGCAATACCATTTGATCCATTTACAAGAAGATTTGGAATTCTTGCCGGTAAAACCTTAGGTTCTTCCTCTTCACCATCGAAGTTAGGCATGAAATCCACTGTTTCCTTATCCAGATCTCTTAACATCTGCAGGGCAAGAGGTGTCATTCTTGCTTCAGTATAACGCATTGCAGCTGCGCCATCTCCGTCCACTGAACCGAAGTTACCATGTCCGTCTACGAGAGGGTAGTGAGTATTGAATGGCTGAGCAAGTCTGACCATTGCATCATATATTGAAGAGTCACCGTGTGGGTGATATTTACCCATTACTTCACCGACAATACGAGCCGATTTCTTATGAGGTTTATCAGGAGTAACACCTAATCCGGACATACCATAAAGAATTCTTCTGTGTACAGGCTTTAATCCGTCTCTTACGTCAGGAAGGGCACGGCCGACGATTACGCTCATGGCGTAGTCGATATATGAATCTTTCATTTCTTTATTAATTTCATGTTGAATTAATTTCTGATCTTCTAAAAATGTTGCCATTTATGCACCCTCCTTTCCTAAATATCTAATGTCGCATAAACTGCATTTTCTTCAATAAATTTCTTTCTTGGTGGAACCTTATCTCCCATAAGAACAGAGAAAGTCTGATCAGCCGCTGCACTGTCTTCAATGGTAATCTGAATCAAGGTTCTGTGTTCAAAATCCATTGTAGTATCCCAAAGCTGTTCTGCATCCATTTCACCAAGACCTTTGTAACGCTGTATATCAGCTTTTCCTGGCTTTCCTTCAAGTTCTTTCATAAGCTTTGTCTGTTCCTCTTCACTGTAGGTATAATAAATATCTCTACCTTTTTTTACCTGATAAAGAGGTGGCTGGGCAGCATAAACATAACCTCCTTCAATAAGAGGTCTCATAAATCTATAGAAGAATGTTAATAACAGAGTTCTAATATGTGCACCATCTACATCGGCATCTGTCATGATTATTATTTTGTGATATCTTAATTTTTCAATGTTAAAATCGTCACCGATACCACAACCGAAGGCTGTAATCATATTTTTGATTTCATCAGAACCTAAAATTCTATCAAGCCTTGCTTTTTCAACGTTAAGAATTTTACCTCTTAGTGGAAGAATAGCCTGACGTTTTCTGTCTCTACCATCCTTAGCACTACCACCGGCTGAATCTCCTTCGACTAGGAAAATTTCGCAGTTTGCAGGATCTTTATCTGAACAGTCTGCAAGCTTACCAGGAAGTGAAAAGCTATCTAAAGCTCCTTTTCTTCTGGTTAAATCTCTTGCTTTTCTAGCTGCTTCTCTTGCACGAGCTGCTTTAATACATTTTTCTATAATAATCTTTGCCTGTGCAGGATTTTCTTCTAAAAATGCTGTAAGATACTCATTTGTTGTTGTTTCTACATAACCTCTCATTTCAGGATTTCCCAATTTACCCTTTGTTTGTCCTTCAAACTGTGGCTCCTGAAGTTTAACTGAAACTATAGCGGTCAAACCTTCTCTAACATCTTCACCGCTTAAGTTATCATTATCTTTAAGAATTTTTGCTTTCTTACCATAATCATTAATAACTCTTGTTAAAGAACTTTTAAATCCGACAATGTGAGTACCACCGTCAATAGTATTAATGTTATTAGCATAACCTAAAACAAGTTCACTGTAGCTATCTGTATACTGCATAGCCACTTCAACTTCGCAATTATCCTTACTTACTTCAAAATAGATGATATCCTTATGAATAGCATCTTTATTCTGATTCTGGAATGCAACGAATTCCTTTATACCTCCTTCATAGAAGTAAGTTTCTTTTTTCTTTTTTCCTTCTCTTTCATCACTAAAGATTATTTTTATACCTTTATTTAAGAAGGCCATTTCACGAAGTCTATGTTCTAAAGTATCAAAATCGAAAACTGTTGTTTCAAAGATTTCTCCATCAGGCCAGAAAGAAGTCTTTGAACCTGTTTTTTTAGATTCTCCAATGACTTCTAATTTAGAAACAGTTTTACCTCTTTCATAGCACTGCTTATATATTTTGCCGTTTCTCTTAATTTCAACTTCCATATGTGTGGAAAGAGCATTTACTACAGATGCACCTACACCGTGAAGTCCACCTGAAACCTTATATCCTCCACCACCAAATTTACCGCCTGCATGAAGTACAGTATGAATTACTTCAACTGCAGGTATTCCAAGTTTAGGATGCTTGTCAACAGGCATACCTCTTCCATCATCCTCTACTGTTATTGAATTATCTTTATTTATTGTAACTTTAATAGTTTTACAGTAACCTGCAAGTGCTTCATCCACAGAGTTATCCACAATTTCATATACTAAGTGGTGTAAACCTCTTGTACCTGTGCTACCTATATACATACCCGGTCTTTTTCTTACAGCTTCAAGACCTTCCAAGACCTGTATTTGAGCCGCATCATACTGCCCATTTGTCTTTTCTTCTAGTAAACTCATCTAAAAACTTCCTTTTTTTATAAATTATTTTTCTGTTAAAAATAAACAGTAATTCAACCTACAGTATATCACAATTTTTTGTTTTTGTGGAATTAAATTTTTATTAATAAAATAATAAAAACTCTAATAAACAGAGTATATATTTGTTTATTAGAGCTTAATTTTACCTTTTTCAATATTATAAATATTTCCCTTTTTAAGTTCTTCTTCGAGACAGGGTGTTATTTCTGTTGTTGTAATAAACAATTGTGTATCTGAGAGCGTTTTTACCAGAAATTTTTGACGTGTAGAGTCTAATTCTGACATTACATCATCTAAAAGAAGAATTGCGCTTTCTCCTGATTCTTCTTTAATTAAATTTAATTCCGCTAGCTTTAATGAAAGTGCTGCAGTACGCTGCTGACCCTGAGATCCGAAATTTCTTACATTTACATCATCAATAAAGAACTGTATATCATCTCTATGTGGTCCTTTCGTAGTCGTTCTTAATCTTAAATCATTATTAACTGATTTTTTTAATTCTTCATAAAGTGCTTTTTTATTATCATTTAAATTAAAAACATTTGGATCATATTCTATTTTTAATGATTCTTTTCCATTGGTTATTTTTTTATGTATATCACTGCTTATTACATCAATCTTTTTTATAAAATTCTGACGCATTTCAATTATTTTTGAACCATACTCGGCCAATTGAATATCCCAAATATCTAAAATCGTAAAATCTATATCTTTTTCTTTTAAATATATATTTCTCTGAGATAATACTTTTTTATAATTTGACAAACTGTTATAGTATGAAGGTTTTAACATACTGAGTTCTCTGTCAATAAATTTTCTTCTCTTTTCAGGCTCGTCTTTTACAATTTTTAGGTCTTCAGGTGAAAAAATAACTATATATACCTTTTCTAATAGGTCAGAAGCCTTGCTTGCACTTATACCATCAATTTTAATAAATTTACCTTTATTTTTATCTATTTTTATTTCTATATTTACAGGAAAAAGTTCTTTTTCAGCCATAATTTTTATCGTGCAATAATCTTTGCCAAACCTTATCATTTCAAAATCCTTAGATGTTCTAAAGGATTTTGAAATTGAAGACATAAAAATTGCCTCAAGCAGATTTGTTTTTCCCTGAGCATTATCACCTATTATAAAGTTAATATTCTTGTTGAATTCCAGATGAATTTCATCGTAATTTCTGAAATTCTTTAATTCTAATTCTTTTATATACATTTTTTTCCTTAAAAATCCGGCTGTTAAGCCGGATTAATTTTTATTTATTGACTTATTCTTACAGGTAATACTAAATATTCAAAACTATCACCACTTATTGGCTTTATCAGACATGGACTTACATTTGTATTAAAAAGCATATTTATACTTTCATCATCAACAACCTTAAGCACATCTATTAAATATTTTGAGTTAAAGCCAATAGTTAAATCGTTACCTTCTTTTGAAATAATAATTTCTTCTTTAACATTACCTTCTTCAGACTTTGATGTAATTTCCATTATATTATCTTTTATTTCAAGTCTTACAAGATTATTTTTTCCTACCTTTGCCAGAAGAGAAGCTCTTTCCACACTGTCTAAAAAGTCATTTTTATTTAAAACAACTCTGCATGAACTGTCAGCTGGAATTATTCTCTTATAGTTCATAAATTCTCCTTCGAGAAGTCTAATAACTATTTTTGTATTTTCCATAATAAATACAGCTTTTTTTGTATTTAATAGCATTGTAACATCATCATTATCTATATCAGTTTCTGATATAATTCTGCTTATTTCATTTAAAATCTTTGCAGGAATAATAATATTCTGACGTTTTTTGTTTTTCATACTTTCTCTTGCAATAGCCATTCTAAATCCATCAATAGCTACCATATTTAAAGTGTTTTCTTCCATTTCAACAAGAACACCTGTCATTGCACCTTTATTTTCGTCAATGCTTGCTGAAAAAGAAGTCTTTTTAATCATATCCTTTAGAATTTCCTTATTAAATACCAGCTCTTCAGAATCCTTTTCATTAGGATTAATATTTGGAAATTCTTCTGCAGACAGACCAATAATATTGAATTCAGAATTAGAGCATTTTATCTGTACTTTTCCATTGTTTTCTTCAATATAAATATCACCGTCAGGCAGCTTTCTTATTATGTCTCCAAAAAGCTTTGAAAGAACAACTATCTCACCTGGTTCACTGTTGTCAACTTTTATTTTCTTTTCAATACTAATGTCAAGATCAGAAGCCGACATTGTAAGTATTCCATTATTATCTACTCTTAAAAGTATTCCCTTTAAAATTGGAATAGTAGTTCTTATTGTAACTGCTTTTGAAACTATATTAAGAGCTTTAGTTAAGGTCTGCTGATTGCAAGAAAATCTCATTTTATACCTCCGCAATATTTATTAATTATATTATTTTGTAGTAATAGTTGTTGTTGGCAATATGGATTATGTGGATAATTACCTCAGGCATTGAAAATTACTTTATTAACAGTTGTTAATAACTATATGGAAAACCTGTAAACAAAAATATAATAGTATGAAAAATTTAATTTATTCTCTAATTTCTTCTTTTAGTTTTTCTATAACATTCTTTAAATTTTTATCTTCTTTTAAATCGTTTTCAATTTTTTCACATGCATATAAGACTGTAGTGTAATGTTTACCTCCAAATGCCTGTCCTATTTTAGGAAGGGAGTAGTCGGTGGTTTCTCTCAATAAATACATTGCAATCTGTCTTGGATATGCAATATTATTTGTTCTTTTTGAAGATTCCATATCGGAAAGTTTTATTCCGTAATGATTGCATACTACTTTTTTTATCTTTTCAGGTGTTATTACAGATTCCATTCCGCTTAAAATATCTTTTAAGACTCGTTTTGCAAATGCTTTATCAGGTTTTTCTTTTAATAATTGAGAAAATGATATTACTCTCGTAAGAGCACCTTCAAGTTCCCTGATATTATCCTTTATTTTTTCAGCTATTAAGCATATTACATCGTAAAATTCAGGGTTTTCTTCAAAATTAATATTTAGATTTTCAGCTTTTTTTACAAGAATTGCTACTCTTGTTTCATAATCCGGCTGCTGGATGTCAGCTATCAGATTCCATTGTAATCTTGAACGTATTCTTTCTTCAAGATTTACCAGTTTATTTGGAGCTTTGTCACTTGATATAATAATCTGTTTTTTTGAATTATATAATGCCTCGAATGTATGGAAAAATTCTTCCTGTGTACTTTCTTTTCCTTCGATAAATTGAATATCGTCTATAAGAAGAACATCTACTTTTCTATATTTAGATTTAAATTCATTAGTCTTTTTTTCTTGAATTGATCTGATAAGTTCTGTAGTAAACATTTCAGATGAAACATAAAGAACATTTAATTCAGGATTGTTTTCAAGAAGATGAATTCCTATTGCATGCATTAAATGGGTCTTACCAAGTCCTGACCCTCCATATATGTAAAGTGGATTGTATGCCTCTGAAGGAGATTCAGCTACTGCTAGAGCAGCTGCATGAGCATACTTGTTGCTGTTACCTACAACAAAGTTTTCAAAATTATATTTAGGATTAAATATCTTCTCTTTATCAAAACCGGAATTATTCTTTTTTATTATAGTAGATTCTTCCGTCTTTTTATTATCTTCAGAAGAATATTCATCAGAATTTTTTAATATAACGCGATATTCATCACCTATAACCAGCTTAAATGCTCCTTCAAGGGTGGTTAAATATCTATTTTTTATCGTATTTATTATAAAATCATTTCTTTTATCATCAGAACTAATCTCTAAATATGCTATTTTTAATTCATAGTCTATTTTTCTTAGTTTGAGTGGTTTAAACCATGTTTCAAAGCTTATTGGTGTAACATTTTCTTTTATTGTTTCAAGAACATCATTCCAAATTATTTTATTTTCCATATTAAACCCGCTTTTCTTAAAGTATAATGTGTGTGTTTCTATTCTATAAAAAAAGTTATCCACAAGCAAGTATCAATTATTAAATATAGTAAAATTAATTATTACATATAGTTATCCATATATTGTGGATAAAGTTATGAACAACTTTAAGATAAATAAAAATAAATTGACTTTAATGATTTAAAGTAGTAAAATAGAAAAGTAATTTTTAAGGAGAAATAATAAAATGCAGATTGAAAATAACATTTTGAAAACAGACGAGAAAATAGCTTTTTTATTAAGATCACTATATCACAGATTCGGATACAGTCATTACAAAATGAAAAAGTTTGAAGAGTATGAATTATATGCAAGAAATAGAGATTTCTTATCTTCTGAGTCAATTATTTCCTTTACTGATGCGACAGGAAAACTTATGGCATTAAAACCTGATGTAACTCTGTCTATAATTAATAATTCTCAAGATGAAGAAAAACAGATAAAAAAATTATACTACGACGAAAACGTATACAGATTGAATAAAGGTTTCAGTTCTTTTAGTGAAATAAGGCAGATAGGATTAGAATGTATAGGTTACTTGAGTATTTATGAAATATGTGAAGTAGTAGGACTTGCTTTAAAAAGCCTTGAAAATATTACTGAAAATTACATATTTGAAATATCACATATAGGTCTTTTAAATTCAATATTTGAAGAAAACAAAATTGAAGATAGAATTAAGAATAAAATTCTCAATTGTATAAGAAGCAAAAGTATTGATGAGTTCGATATGATTTGCAAAACTGAACAAATAGATGAAAATATAATAAATAAACTAAAGGTTTTCATGAAAAATTTCAGAAGCATTGATGAAGCAATTTCTGAATTGAAAAATATTTGTTCAACAGAAATTTCAAAAAAAGAAATGGATGAATTTAATGAAGTTCTTAACTTTATAAAGCAGATGGGATATGATGAAAATTCAAAAGTTAATTTTGCATTAACAAATGATATTAATTACTATAGTGGTGTCGCTTTTAAAGGATATGTTATGGGTATTCCTTCTGGAATTATTTCCGGAGGACAATATGATAATCTTATGGAAAAAATGGGTAGAACATCAAATGCTATTGGGTTTGCAGTATATTTAAATGAATTAAAGAGATTAGGTTCATCAAAATCTGAGTACGATGTTGATATTTTACTTCTTCATGAAGGTTATATGGCAGAAGCGGTTAATGAGGTTAAAATTTTATCTAAATACGGTAAATCTGTTTGGGTTTCTGATTTTATTCCAAAAAATATTAAGTACCGCAAACTACTAAAGATGACAGATAAAGGAGTAATAGAATATGAAAGTAATTGATGTAGCCCTTCCCAAGGGAAGATTGGGCGAAAAAGTATATGATTTATTTGAAGCCTCAGGTTATGAGTGTCCTTCAATAAAAGAAGATAATCGTAAGCTTATTTTCGAAAACAAAGATCTCGGTTTAAGATTTTTCTGGGTTAAGCCTTCAGATGTAGCTATATATGTTGAAAGAGGAGCTGCAGATATAGGCGTATGTGGTAAAGATATTCTTTTAGAGTATGATCCCGATGTCTATGAACTATTGGATTTAAAAATAGGAAAATGCAGAATGGCAGTAGCAGCTAAAGATGGTTTTAAAGACGATTCAGATGTTCCGCTAAGAGTTGCCACAAAATTTTCAAAAATTACTGAAGATTTTTACTCAAAAAAATGCAGGGAGATAGATATTATCCATTTAAATGGTTCAATAGAAATCGCTCCAATATTAAATTTGTCCGATGTAATAGTTGATATTGTTGAAACAGGTAAAACTTTATATGAAAATAACCTTAAACCCATAGAAACAATTATGCCAATCAGTGCAAGACTTATTTCTAATAAGGCAAGCTATCAGTTTAAGAATGAAATAATTGAAGATATTAAAGAAAAGTTATCACTTCAGGTAAAAAATTTGTAAATAAGAGGAAAAAATGATAAAGATTTTTAGATACGGAGAAGTTTCAAATTCAGAAATTTTCTCAAGAGGCACAGTTGAAACTGATGTTTCATCAATAGTGTCAGAAATAATAGAAGATGTTAAAAATAATGGAGATGAGTCACTGAAAAAATACTCAAAAAAATTTGATGGTGCTGAACTCTCATGTCTTGAAGTTTATCAGGAAGAGATAGATGAAGCTTTTAGCAGTGTGGAACCTGAATTTATCAGAATTCTAAAGGATGCTGCATCTAATATAAGAAATTTCCACCAGAAGCAGGTGAAAAACAGCTTCATTATTAACGAAGAAGATGGAATCGTAATGGGACAGAAGGTTATTCCTATTGAAAAGGTTGGTCTTTATGTACCAGGAGGCACAGCAAGCTATCCTTCAACAGTTCTGATGGACAGCATTCCTGCAAAAATTGCAGGTTGTAAGGAAGTTTGCATTACAACACCGCCTAATGAACAGGGAAAAATAAATCCTGTAATTCTTGCTGCGGCTAAAATAGCAGGTGTTGACCGAATATTTAAAACAGGTGGAGCACAGGCAGTTGCAGCATTAGCTTATGGTACGGAAACTATTCCTAAAGTGGATAAAATTGTCGGTCCAGGCAATGCATTTGTTGCTGAAGCAAAAAAGCAGGTATTCGGTAAAGTTTCAATCGATATGATTGCAGGACCTAGTGAAATATTGGTTATAGCAGATGGAAAAAGCAATGCGGCATATGTAGCAGCAGATATGCTTTCTCAGGCAGAGCATGATAAAATGGCAAGTGCTGTATTAATTACTGATGATATGAGTTTTGCTGAGGCTGTATCAATTGAAATAGAAAATCAGTTGTCCCTTCTTCCTAGAGAAGATATTGCCCGTGTTTCTATAGATAATAACGGCAAAATTATCGTCGCAGACAGTATTGAGGTAGGCATTGATATAGCAAACGAAATTGCACCTGAGCATCTTGAAATATGTCTCGATCAGCCGTTTGACTATCTTGACAAAATAAAGCATGCCGGTTCTATTTTCATGGGTAGATATTGTCCTGAAGCACTTGGGGATTATTTTGCAGGCGCAAACCACACCCTTCCAACCAGTGGTACTGCACGTTTCTCAAGTCCACTTTCAGTAGACGACTTTGTTAAAAAATCCCAATACACATATTATACTAAAGAGGCTCTCAGCAAAGTTGCAGAGGATATTGCATTTTTCGCAGAAAAAGAAGGATTACATGCCCATGCAAAAAGTGCAGTAATAAGGTTTGAGGAATAGTAGAAGATTATGAGCAGGTATTTAAATCCAAAATATAAAAATCTTGAGGCATATACTCCCGGGGAACAGCCTCAAAATATGAAATACATTAAATTAAACACCAATGAATCACCTTATCCTCCATCGGATGGTGTTCTTTCCGCTGTAAATGCAAAAGAGGCAAGCCTCTTAAGGCTTTATTCAGATCCGGAATCAAAAGACTTAAAAAAAGCAATTGCAGATTTATATGGTGTGAATGAAAAAAATGTATATCTGTCAAATGGTTCAGATGATATACTTAACTTTTGCTTTATGGCATTCACTTCAGAAAATACTGGAGCTGCTTTCCCTGAGATAAGCTACGGTTTTTACAAGGTGTTTGCAGATTTATATGGTATCGATTATGACAGAATTCCATTGAAAGAAGATTTTACTATCAATCCGGCTGACTATTATGGATTAGGTAAGCTTATAGTGATAGCAAACCCTAATGCACCTACAGGATTGATGCTTTCTCTTGATGATATCGAAAAGATAATTCAAGAAAATCCAGAAAATGTTGTTCTTATAGATGAAGCATATGTTGATTTTGGCGGTAATTCAGCTTATAAGCTTATTGACAAATATAAGAACCTTATTGTAGTGCAGACATTTTCAAAATCCAGATCCATGGCAGGTGCAAGACTTGGTTTTGCATTTGCAGATGAGGAACTTATTGAAGATCTTGAAAAAATTAAGTTTTCTACAAATCCTTACAATGTAAACAGACTGACAACTGCTGCAGGTCTTGCGGCATTAAGGGATAATCAATATTACATGGATAGATGTAAGGAGATAATAGAAACAAGGAACTTTACAACAGAGGAACTTGTAAAGCTTGGCTTTGAAGTGTTACCATCCAATGCAAATTTCATTTTTGCAAAATCTAATGACATTGATGGACTTTCTTTATATCAGGAATTAAAGAACAAGGGAATATTAATCAGACATTTTTCAGATGAAAAGATTAAAGATTATAACAGAATAACCATAGGTACTCGCGAGGAAATGGAAGCATTTTTAGAGGCTGTTAAAACAATACTTAAGGAGAAAAAGATATGAGAAAAGCTGAAATTATCAGAAATACCAACGAAACAAAGATTAAACTAAATCTCAATCTTGATGGAAGCGGAATCAGTCATATAAAAACAGGATGTGGATTTATGGATCATATGCTTACTCTTTTTGCAAAACACGGAAGATTTGATCTTGACATCTCCTGTCAGGGTGATACTGAAGTGGATTATCATCACACAGTGGAAGATATAGGTATTGCCCTCGGAAGTGCTTTTTCAGAGGCAGTTGGAGATAAAAAGGGAATAGTACGTTATGGATATTTTATTTTACCGATGGATGAGGCTTTGATATTAAGTGCAGTTGATATATCGGGAAGAGCATGTTTAAGATATGATCTAGACGGTCTTACTGAAAAAGTAGGTGATTTTGATACAGAACTTGTCGAAGAATTCTGGCAGGGCTTTGTTCGCAAGGCCGAAGTAAGCCTTCACATTAAAAAAATGGATGGAACAAACACACATCATATTATTGAAGGCGCTTTCAAGTCTGTTGCAAGATCATTTAAACAGGCTGTAAGCATCGATATGGACTATAAAGACGAAATACCATCAACAAAAGGAGTTTTATAATGATTGCAATAATAGATTATGGTGTAGGAAATCTGTTTTCTCTTTTAAGTTCACTTAAAGCCTGCGGTGCAGAGGCAGTTGTTACAAATAACGTGGACGTAATCAGGAAGTCAGACAAGCTTATTCTACCGGGAGTAGGTGCTTTTGAAGATGCTGCAAAAAAGTTGTTCGATTCAGGACTAGATAAAGTAATTAAAGAGGAGGTGGCTTCAGGCAAACCTCTCCTTGGTATTTGTCTTGGAATGCAGTTATTGTTTGAGACAAGTTATGAGTATGGTGTTCACTCCGGCCTGGGACTGATCCCCGGAAAAATAATAGGAATGGAGGGAACAATTCCTGAAAATCTCAATATTCCTCACATAGGTTGGAATGCGCTCAAATATAAGAAAGAATGCCCTATTTTTAAATATCTAAAAGAAGGTGATTTTGTATATTTTGTTCACTCTTTTTATGGTGTAGATTGTGATGAACATGTAACAGCTGTTGCTGAGTATGGGATTCCAATTACTGCAGCTGTCCAGAAGGAAAATATCTTCGGATGTCAGTTCCATCCGGAGAAGAGTGGAAATGTTGGTCTTTCTATTTTAAAAGCTTATTGTGAATTAGGAGAGTAATGATGAATATTTTTCCGGCAATTGATATAGTTAAGGGATGCGCTGTGCGTCTTTTTAAAGGTGATTATGATAAGATGACAGTATATAGCGAAAATCCTGTTTCCGTAGCTCTTGATTTTGTAGCATGCGGTGCAGAATTTATTCATCTTGTTGATCTTGAAGGGGCAAAATCAGGCGATACTCCCAATATAGATACAATTAAGAAAATACGTTCAAGCTGCAGCCTTTTTATGGAAATTGGTGGAGGAATACGCAGCATGGAAACTGTTAAAACATATTTGGATGCAGGAGTCAACAGGGTAATTCTCGGTACTGCAGCAGTTGAAAATGAAGATTTCTTAAAAGAAGCGCTTTCTGTATACGGTGAGAAAATCGCAGTAGGTGTAGATATTAAGGATGGCTTTGTTGCAATAAAAGGATGGACCGAAAAGTCTGAATATTCAGGAATGGATTTCTGCAAAAAAATGCAGGACTTAGGTGTAAAGACAATAATATGTACAGATATTTCAAAGGATGGTGCCATGAAAGGTACCAATAGACAGCTGTATAAACAGCTGCAGGATGAGCTGGATATTAATATAATAGCATCCGGTGGTGTTTCGTCCATAGAAGATGTTAAAGCTTTGGCTTCAATGAATCTATATGGTGCAATTATTGGAAAGGCTTATTATACCGGAGCAATTGATCTTAGAGAAGCCTTGGAGGTGTCTAAATGATAACAAAGAGAATCATTCCGTGTCTTGATGTCAAAGACGGAAGAGTTGTAAAAGGTGTAAATTTTAAAAATCTCAACGATGTATCTTCACCGGTTGAGCTTGCAAAATATTATACAAATAATGGGGCGGACGAACTGGTTTTTTATGACATTACCGCATCCTTTGAAGAAAGAAAACTGTTTACTGATATTCTTAAAGAGGTAGCGTCACAAATATTTATTCCGTTGACCGTTGGCGGTGGAATAAATACTCTAGATGATTTTGACAGAGTTTTAAAATGTGGTGCAGATAAGGTAAGTGTAAACTCAGGTGCAATTAGAAATCCTGAACTTATCACAGAGGCTGCAAAGAAGTATGGAAACCAGTGTGTTGTTTTATCTGTTGATGTTAAGCGCGTTGATGGTGAGTTTCATGTTTTTGCAAAAGGCGGAAGACAGGATACAGGCATGGAAGCAATATCATGGATTAAGGATTGCGTTTCACGTGGTGCTGGTGAAGTAGTTGTCAATTCTATAGATACAGATGGAGTTAAGGGCGGATTTGATATCGAAATGCTGAGAAGAGTGTGCGATGTTGTATCTGTTCCGGTGATTGCATCAGGTGGAGCAGGTAGCATTGAGCATTTTGTTGATCTTTTTAATCAGGTCCCTGATGCATCAGCAGGTCTTGCAGCTTCTATTTTCCACTTTGGAGAAGTTTCCATAAAGGATTTAAAGGAAGAACTTGATAAAAAGGATATTATTGTGAGGTTGTAAAATGATAAATATTGATGAACTAAAATTTGATGAAAAGGGTCTCATTCCTGCTGTTGTGGTTGATGCCCTTTCAAAAAAGGTGCTTACACTGGCCTATATGAACAAGGAAAGTCTCAAAATTTCTATGGAAAAAGGTCTTACATGCTTTTACAGCCGTTCCAGACAGGAACTATGGCTGAAGGGTGAAACCAGTGGAAACTACCAGCATATAGTTTCAATAACAGCAGATTGTGATAAAGATGCTTTAGTTGTAATGGTGGAAAAGGATGGACCTGCATGTCATACGGGAAAAGAATCATGCTTTTTCGAACCGGTTTTTCATGTCGAAGATAAAAATGAGTTTTCTATAGACGAATTATATTCTCTTTTGAAGGGAAGAAAGGAAACGATGCCGGAGGGTTCTTATACTACATATCTTTTTGAAAAGGGAATTGACAAAATTCTAAAGAAAATCGGCGAAGAATCAACTGAAGTCATCATTGCATCAAAGGCAGAAGACAAGGCTGAGACAATTTATGAAATTTCGGATCTTGCATACCATGTTATGGTTATGATGGTTGAAATGGGAATAACCCTTGATGACATCAGACGTGAGCTTGGTTCACGCCATATAATAGATCATAAAGTCAAACAGGAGAAAATGACAAAATGATACCAAAAGTAGATTTTCATACACATACTTCGTATTGTGATGGCAAAGATACACCACGCCAGATGGTTGAGGAAGCATACAGGCGTGGCTTTTCATTCCTTGGAATTTCAGGACACAGTTTTACCTCTTTTGATGATGGCTGGTGTATGAGTCTTGAAAATACAAAAAAATATATTGAAGAAATTAATCTCTTGAAAAAAGAATATCAAGGCAGAATGGACATTCTCTGCGGTATTGAAAGAGATTATTTTGCTACACCTTCAGAATTCATTTTCGATTATGTAATAGGTTCTGTTCATTATGTAAAGGTTGGTGAAGAATATTTTTCGGTGGATTATACTCCCGAAGAAACGAAACGTATAGTGAATGAATATTTTCAGGGAGATTTTGACGCTTTCGCAGAATCTTATTTTAGCAATGTTTCTGACATTGTCGAAAAAACTGATTGTGATATAATTGGGCACTTTGATTTAGTTTCAAAATTTTCGGATTCTCTTGGCATTCACGAGTCTGAGAGATATCTTGAGGCAGGTTATAAAGCTATAAGAAATTTGATTAAATATGACAAGCCTTTCGAAATTAATATTGGAGCTATTATTAGAGGATACAAACAAGTTCCTTATCCTTCTGTAAAATTTATGAAAGAAATATTAAGGCTAGGAGGAAAGGTTTGCGTATCCGGCGATTGTCACAATTGTTCCAATCTTGGAAATAAGTTAGAAGTTGGATACAGCTTTGCAAAAAATTGTGGCTTCGATACCGTACATGTATTTACAAAAGATGGGTTTCAAGAGTTAAAAATTGTTGACATTTAGATGTTTATAAATTATAATATCAAAGCATATGTGTAAATTGAAATTCAGATGTACACAAAACTATTTCAAATTTGGAAAGGAGAATTACCACTATGAAGATGACTTATCAGCCTAAAAAGAGACAGAGAATGAAAGAACACGGTTTCAGAAAGAGAATGGCTACAAAGAACGGTAGAAATGTTCTTAAGAGAAGAAGAGCAAAAGGTAGAAAGAAACTTACTGCTTAATTAAGAGCTAAAAGGTTTATTTAAAATGCTAAAAAAGAATGTTTTGAGAAAAGATAAAGATTTTTCTGCTATCTATAGAAGAGGCAAGTCCGTTGGGGACAGATATCTGGTTTTGTTTTATCGTCCCAACAATCTTACCTACAACAGAACAGGGTTTTTGGCAAGTAAAAAAGTAGGTAATAGTGTTAAACGAAATAGGGCAAAGCGCCTTATGAAAGAAAGCTTTAGAAAAATCGAAGCATATCTGCCTACCGGATATGATTTCATTATTATAGCTAGAAACACTATTAACAACAAAAAATGTGTAGAAGTAGAAAAATCCCTATTTTCTGCTTTTAAAAGAACCGGAGTAATGAGAAAAAATGAAGATATTAAGTGATTTTGTGAAATCATTGATGATATTGTTAATCAGATTTTATCAAAAGTTCATATCTCCCCTTTTTCCACCTACTTGCAGGTTTCAACCTACCTGTTCCACCTATTTTATTCAGGCATTGAATAAGTATGGTGTAATTAAAGGTAGTTACTTAGGAATTAAACGAATTTTAAAGTGTCATCCCTGGAATGAGGGAGGCTATGACCCTTTAGAATAAGGGAGGAAATTAATGGGAATTTTAGCAAAACCTTTAGGATATTTACTAACTTGGCTTTACGACGTAATTGGTAGCTATGGTCTTGCTTTGGTTGTTCTTACAGTTATCGTTAAGCTTGCGCTTTATCCCGTTTACGCTAAGCAGATAAAGACTACGGCTAATATGACAAAGATGCAGCCTAAAATCAAAGAAATTCAACAGAAATATGCTAAGAATAAAGAACTGATGAATGAAAAGCTTGCTGAGCTTTATTCACAGGAAGGTGGAAGCATGTATGGCGGTTGTCTTCCTATGGCTGTTCAGATGTTTGTTATCATGGGTCTGTTTGGTTTACTTAGAAACCCAATGGCTTATTTAGATAATGACAACATGCTTTTTGCAATTCATGAATCTTTTTTGTGGATTAACGACCTAGCTCAGCCGGACAAATGGATTTTACCTATCGTTTCCGGTGTAGCTACATTCATAGCTACTTATTTTTCACAGGTAAGTGCTAATCCTGGTACAAATGCAGATCAGATGAAGTTTATGAACGGTATCATGAGATACTTCTTCCCTGTTATGATTCTGCTTATGGCTAGAAGCTATCCTGCAGGATTAGCTGTATATTGGTCTGTGAGCCAGATTATGCAAATATTCTTCAACATCCGCTTTGCTCAGCTGAGAAAGAAAATAGTTGGTGACGGCAAGAAAGTTAAAAAGGCAGCAAGAGCATAACTTATTTGGAGGAAATGTAAAACATGGCATTAGATTATTCAGAAAAGTGGGGGACAGACGTTGATACTGCCGTTAAATTGGCATTAGACGATTTGAAACTTACAATTGATGAAGTTGATGTTACTGTTTTAGAGCAACCTTCAAGAGGTTTTTTTGGAATCGGTTCAAAATTGGCTCTAGTAAGAGTTGAAAAGAAAAAAGCTCCTGAAAAGAAAGTTGAAGAAACTGAGCTTAAAAACGATGAACATATTTCTAAAAAATCGCCAAAGGCGCAGACTCAGAAAACAGTAGCACCGAAAAAAGAAACAAAAAAAGAAACAGTAAAAATTGAAGCAGAAGAAACTAAAGTATCAGAAGTAATTGACGAAAATTTAGTTCCATGCGAAGATCATGAAGCATTAAGATTTTTAAGAGAAGTTACTAAAGAAATGGGACTTGATCTTGAAATCAGTGCTAAAAAAGGCGAAGAATCTTTATATGTTGATATTCAGGGTAAAGATTCAGGTACAATTATAGGTAAACGTGGACAAACATTAGATGCTATTCAGTATTTAACAAGTCTTGTTGTAAACAAAGGTCAAGACGATTATACCAGAGTAGTTGTGGATGCTGAAAACTACAGAGCAAAGAGAGAAAAAACACTTGAAGCTCTTGCCTATAGACTTGCGAACAAAGTAATTAAGACAAAGAGAAGTGTTAAACTTGAACCTATGAATCCTTATGAAAGAAAGGTTATTCATGCAGCACTTCACGATCATCCAAATGTGATGACAAGAAGCGAGGGACAGGATCCTTACAGAAGGGTTGTCATTGAGCTTAAATAAATTAAAGGGCTGTCCTTGAGACAGTCCTTTTTTGAAATTTTGAGGTTTTTAACAGAGGAAAGATATATGAGAGAAGATACAATCGCTGCAATTGCAACTGCTGCCGGCGAAGGCGGCATTGGAATAGTTAGAATAAGCGGAGAGGAGTCCTTGGAAATTTTAAATAAGGTCTTTGTTCCTGTATCTAATAATATTAAAAATAGAATGCTTTCATATGGGCATATAAAAGATCCTTCGTCTGGAAAAGTAATAGACGAGGTAATGTCTGTCTACATGAGAGGCCCTCATTCCTATACGGCAGAAGATGTGGTTGAAATTCAATGCCATGGCAGCAGTGTATCGTTGATGAGAATTTTGGATTTAGTATTAAAAAATGGTGCAAGACTTGCAGAACGAGGTGAATTTACTAAACGTGCCTTTTTAAATGGAAGATTGGATTTAACTCAGGCGGAGGCTGTAATTGATTTAATTAAGGCCAAAACTGAAAAAACTTTTGACGTAGCTTTAAATCAGCTGGAAGGATTGTATTCAGAAAAAATCAGAGATATTAGAGCAGATTTAGTTGATGTTTTAGTTAATCTGACAGTTAATATAGATTATCCTGATGAAGATATTGAGGAGTTGACTTACAGCAAGCTGGAAGAATCTCTTAATGATATAAATAATAAAATTGTTAAGCTGCTCAGCACTTCGGATACTGGAAGAATAATAAGAGAAGGCTTAAAGGTTTCCATTGTTGGAAAGCCAAATGTTGGTAAATCTTCTCTGATGAATGCCCTCATGGGTGAAAACAGAGCCATTGTAACCGACATCCCCGGAACAACAAGAGATACTATCGAAGAGAGTATTACAATAAAAAATATTCCAATTGTTTTAACGGATACTGCAGGCATTCACGAAACTGATGATGTTATTGAACAGATTGGAATTGAGAAGAGCAAGGAATCATTTAATAAAGCGGATTTAATAATTTTCGTATTAGATAGCAGCCGTGCTCTTGAAGAGGAAGATAAAAAAATAATTGATCATATAGGCATAAGAAAAACTATCGTTCTTCTAAATAAGCAGGATAAGGGAGCTGTTTTATCTGTTGAAGAAATAAAAACTCTTATTCCGGAAGCCGTTGTCCTTGAGAGCACTCTTGTTGAGGGTGCTGGAATTGACGCTTTAGCACAAGCTATAGAATCTATGGTATATGGTGGAGAGGTTTCTCAGGGAGATAATGTTATGGTAACTAATGTTAGACATAAAAATCTTCTTGATGAAGGCAACAGATGTATATCTGACGCTCTTTCCATGATTGAAACAAGACAGCCACTAGAATTTATTGAAATTGACGTAAACAGATGTTATGAAGCTTTAGGCGAAATTATTGGTGAGACTGCATCAGATATAATAGATAAAGTTTTTGAAAGATTCTGCCTTGGAAAGTAGTTAAAGAAAGAAAATGAGGTTGACCAGTGGATTATATATTAATGGGAGATTATGATATTATTGTCGTAGGCGCGGGTCATGCCGGCTGTGAGGCTGCCCTTGCTTCTGCAAGAATGGGCAATAAAACTCTTATGTTTTCTATGAATTTAGAAGCAGTTGCGATGATGCCTTGTAATCCTTCAATTGGAGGAACAGGTAAGGGTCATCTTGTTAGAGAAATCGATGCTTTAGGTGGAGAAATGGCAATAAACATCGATAAAACTTTTCTACAGAGCAAGATGTTAAATACAGCAAAGGGTCCCGCAGTACATTCTCTTAGAGCCCAGGCCGATAAAAACAAATATCATATAGAAATGAAAAAGACGATTGAATCTACGCCTAATCTTGATATGAAACAAGGTGAGGTAACGGATTTGGTTATTGAGGATGGAGTAGTCAAAGGCGTTAGAACAAACACCTTCACCCAATATAATTCAAAGGCGGTTATTTTGGCTACGGGAACTTTCCTTGGTGGGAAAATATTTATTGGAAGCAGTGCTTATGAAAGTGGTCCAAATGGTCTTGCACCTTCCAATCTTTTGACTAAGAATCTTAAAGCTCATGGAATGAAGCTTCGCAGATTCAAAACAGGTACTCCTGCAAGATGTTTAGGAAGCAGTCTTGATTATTCAAAGATGGTTGAACAAAAGGGAGATGAAAAGACGGTTCCTTTTTCTTTTATGAATGATTCCATCGGAGAAAATCAGATTTCATGCTGGCTTACTTATACCAATGAGGAAACACATAAGGTTATAAGGGATAATTTTCACAGATCCGCTTTGTTTGGTGGACAGATTGAGGGAATTGGTCCAAGGTATTGTCCTTCTATTGAAGATAAAGTTAACAGATTTGCCGATAAGGAAAGACATCAGACTTTTATTGAACCAGAGGGCCTTGATACAGATGAAATGTACATCCAGGGAATGTCTTCAAGCTTGCCTGAAGATGTTCAGGAAGCTTTTTATAAAACAATCCCGGGTCTTGAGAATTTAAGAATCACAAGACCTGCCTACGCTATTGAATATGACTGCATAGATCCTCAGGATTTAAAACTGAATCTTGAGACAAGGTTTATTGAAAATCTTTTCTGTGCAGGACAATTTAATGGAAGTTCAGGATATGAGGAGGCAGCTGCACAGGGTCTTATGGCCGGTATTAACGCTTCTCTCAAAATTTCCGGAAAAAATCCGTTGATTCTCGGAAGAGACGAGGCTTATATTGGCGTTCTAATCGACGATTTAGTGACTAAAGGTACTAATGAACCTTATAGAATAATGACGTCCAGAGCGGAATATAGGCTGGTTTTAAGACAAGACAACGCAGATTTGCGTTTGACAGACAAAGGATATGCTATTGGACTTGCATCTGAAGAAAGATATCAGCGTTATCTGACAAAAAAGAATAATGTTGCAATGGAGGCTGAACGCTTAAGGAACAAAACCTTAACTCCTGCAGAGGTAAATGGATTTCTTGAAAAACATGGGACAACGATTGTTTCCTCAAGAATTTCCATGGAAGAAATGCTTAAGAGACCTCAGATTCAGTACGCAGATTTATCTGAAATTGACGATGAAACGAGACCTGAACTTTCATACCACGAAATTACTCAGCTGGAAGTTCAGATAAAATATGAAGGATATATTAAGAAACAGATTGCTCAAATTGAAAGGTTTAAACGCCTTGAAGATAAAAAGCTTAGCCAGGACATAGATTATAGTGCAATCGAAGGGTTAAGAATAGAGGCTTACCAGAAACTAAACCAGATTAAACCAGTATCTGTTGGACAGGCATCACGTATTTCAGGAGTTTCCCCTGCGGATATAAATGTGCTCTTAGTTTATTTGGAAAAGAAGAGAAGAGGAAGATAGTGAAAAATCTAATTAAATACTTAGAAGAGAATAACATTCCTTTCGATGATGATGTTGTTAGAAAATTTGAAGAATATCGAAGCGGAATTCTTAAATGGAATGAGTTTGTTAACCTTACTGCAATAGTTAATCCCGAAGAATTTACAATGAAGCATTTTGTTGATTCCGTTACATGCTACAATCTTGCTGAATATCAAGATGCTTCAAATGTCCTTGACCTAGGCACCGGTGCGGGATTTCCAGGGGTTCCCTTAGCAATTCTTTCACCTGAAAAAGAGTTTACTCTTGTGGATTCATTGAATAAGAGGTTAAAAATTATCAATGAGCTCTGCGAGAACATTGGCATAACAAATGTAAGAACTGTACATGGGCGTGCAGAAGATTTGGCAAAAAATAAGGAGCATAGAGAAAAGTACAGTCTTTGTATTTCTCGCGCGGTGGCAAATCTCTCAACTTTAAGTGAATATTGTCTTCCTTTTGTTGGAAAAGGTGGATACATGATGGCGTATAAAGGTGGAGATGGCTTGAAGGAAGCCGAAGACGCAAGAAATGCCATAAAAATTTTGGGCGGCGGACTGCATAGGATAGTCGATACTCCAATTGATGAAAAGGCAGAAGCTCATAAAATATTAATAATTAAAAAAATTGCAGACACTCCGTCGAAATATCCCAGAAAAGCTGGAAGCCCGTCGAAAGAACCCTTAAAGTAAAACTTTAGGGGTTTTTTGTTGTATTTTTTATTGTGCTTGTCTTCTTGGGAAATGTTATGATTTCCCTGAGGAGGGGTAAAATATGGAACGTGTAAGAAAAGGGCTGTTTGGCTTAAAAAATGAAGAAAAAAATAATCTGAATGTTGTTTCGGTTCCCATGTCAATTATCGAAGCAAATCCGGAGCAACCGCGAAAAACTTTTTATGATGAAGCACTAATTGAATTGAGTGGTTCTATTAAAGTATATGGTGTATTGCAGCCAATTCTTTTAAGAGCCAACGGAAAACATTATTCCATCATAGCAGGGGAAAGACGTTTCAGGGCTGCTCAAATGGCAGGGTTGACAGAGATTCCTGCAATAATAAAAGATATGGAAGATCAGGAAGTTGCATTCATAGCTCTCGTAGAAAATGTTCAGAGAGAAGATCTGAATTTTCTTGAAGAGGCCAGAGGTTACAAAAAACTTATGGATGATTTTGGCCTTACCCAGGTTGAAATTGCAGAAAAGATGAATAAAAAACAATCTACCATTTCAAATAAAATCCGAATTCTCTCGTTGCCGGAGGATATACAGGAAAAAATATGCGAGAACAATTTAACTGAACGGCATGCCAGAGCACTGCTGAGATTAAACGATGAGGAGGACAGGAGGAAGGTAATCTTAAGAGTTATTGTCAACAAGCTCAACGTAAAACAGACCGAGAAACTTGTTGAGGAGATTATTACGAAGAATACTGAAAAAGCAAGGAAAATCAACAAGATCAACTACATAAGCTATAAGATATATGTCAATACTTTGAGAAAAGCATTTGACCAGATAAAAGAAATGGAAAAAAATGCCAGATTCGTTCAGGAAGATAAAGGGGACTTCCTGGAAGTAAAAATCATTCTGCCTAAAAAAGATAGATGTTTCACGTGAAACATCTATCTTTTTTTATAATAGGGTGGCAAAAAAGTAAAAAGTATTATATAATATCTGCATATCAAAACAGGAGGAAATATTTTGGGAAAAGCAATAGCAATATTTAATCAGAAGGGCGGAGTAGGAAAGACAACAACAAATATTAACCTTGCTGCCTGCCTTGCGTTAAAAGGGAAAAAGGTTCTTGTCCTAGATATAGACCCACAAGGCAATACAACTAGCGGACTGGGAATCTCAAAACGAGAACTTGAGGAAACAGTATACAGCATTTTGGTAGATAATGATTATGACCCTAGAAAAGCCATTATCCACACAGGGGTAGAAAACCTTGATCTAATTCCGGCCAGCGTCGATTTGGCAGGAGCAGAAGTAGAGCTTGTCCAGGTTGAGGGAAGAGAACGAGCGCTGAAAATCGGGCTTGATAAAATCAAAGATGATTATGATTATATTTTTATAGACTGTCCTCCATCATTGGGGCTTCTGACTATTAATTCATTGGCCGCAGTGGACAGCGTTCTTATTCCAATTCAATGTGAGTTCTATGCGCTTGAGGGCGTGAGCCAGCTTGTGAGCACAATTGAACTGGTAAAAAAGAGCCTAAACCCATCTCTTGAGGTTCAGGGAGTTATTCTAAGCATGTTCGATGGCAGAACTAATCTGTCAGCTCAGGTTGTACAGGAAGTAAAAAAATACTTTGGGGGAAAAGTGTATTCTACTGTCATTCCGAGGAATGTAAGATTAGCAGAGGCACCAAGCTATGGCTTGCCTATTACAGAATATGATCCTAAATCAAAGGGAGCAGAAGCTTACATGGAGTTTGCGGAAGAGTTTCTTGATTTAGAGGAGGAATAATATGGCTACAGCAAAAAAAGGTGGACTGGGAAGAGGACTGGATGCTCTCTTTGCAGATGTTCCTGTAAAAGAACCAGCAAAAAAGGCAACAACAAAAGTCGAAGGAAACAACATCGAAGAAAACACCTCTTCAGAGAAGGATTCTGTGAAGTATATTAAAATCCATGATATAATGCCGAATTTAAATCAGCCAAGAAAAGTTTTTAATGAAGAAAAAATAGAAGAGTTGGCGGCATCTATTAAGGAACATGGAATTATACAGCCTATAGTGGTCAGAAAACATAAAAAGGGATATGAAATTGTAGCAGGTGAAAGAAGATGGCGTGCTGCAATGAAGGCAGAGCTTTCGCAGATCCCTTGCCTTGTAAGAGAGCTTGATGATGAGCAGAATATGCTTATTGCAATAATAGAAAATATGCAGCGTGAGGATTTGAATCCTGTTGAAGAAGCTGAAGGTTTGCGCCAGATGACGGATACTTTCGGAATGACACAGGAACAGGTTTCAAAAAGTGTAGGAAAGAGTAGACCATACATTACAAACTCCATGCGTCTTTTAAAATTACCTGATTATATTAAAGACAGTCTGTCTAAAGGAGAAATTACGGCGGGACATGGAAGAACTCTTGTAACAGTATCTGATGAGGATGAAAGAAAAAAGCTCTGGAACAAAATTGTTACGGAAGGTCTTTCGGTAAGAGAAGCAGAAAAACTTGTGTCAAAGGAAGCAAAGAAACCAAAGAGAAAGTCTGCGGCCAGAAAAAAAGATCCTAATGTTGCAAGAGTAGAGGAAGAGTTAAAAGGAATACTTGGAACCAAAGTAAACATTAACAGAACCGGAAACAAGGGTAAAATTGAAATAGAATTTTATTCCGGTGACGAGCTCGAAAGATTGCTGGAAATATTGAAAACCCTAGGTTAGAGGAGCATGTTTCACATGAAACAATATGTTATAACTGCATTAATTGTATGGAATATAATAACGTTTCTATTAATGGGGATAGATAAGTATAAGGCAAAAAAAGCTTTGAAAAGAATACGTGAGAAAACTCTGATTTTGTGTAGCTTTGCTTTAGGAGCTCCGGGATCGTCTATGGGAATGCTCGTATTTCATCATAAAACAAGAAAAGTGAAGTTTAAAATACTTATACCTCTATCTCTTGTGCTAAACGTATTGTTAGTCTGGTACGCAATTAAATATATCTTATAGGAGGAAGTCCCTGCGAAGGGACTTTTGTTATGGACGAAAAAGAATTGAACAAGCTGTTAAACGAACTATCACAAAAGCTTAAAGATATTGGAATTCCAATATCTACGAGCATATATGGAATAAAAATTAATAAGCGAGCAAAAGCAAGGGTGGGAGCATGTAAGATTAATAAAGAAAGAGGAAAAATCGAATTTCTTATTGAAATTTCTTCAATGGTGCTGCACTGCAAAAAGGAAGAAATAGAAACAATCATAATACATGAATTGCTTCATACCTGCAAGGGCTGTTTTAATCATGGTAAAAAATGGAAAGAATACTGTTCGACCGTAAAGGACCAGCTGGGTTACGAGATAACAAGTACAATAAATTACGAAAAGTTGGGACTGGAGAAAGGGAGAACCAAAAAAGGCACAGTGTATGTAGTATCATGCAGTGGATGTGGACAGGAATATACAAGAAAAAGGATTTGTCCTCTAGTAAGGAATCCTGAAAACTATAAATGTGGAAAATGTGGCAAAAGGTTGTTTTTTAAAGGAAAAATAAACATCTAATTGATGAATTCCTACAAGAAATGTGTTATAATATCATATGCTCGATAACTATGCCCTCTGACATAGTATCGTCACATAAACTACACTTAGAATAACAAAAACAATGATAAAATGGACGGGAAATCCCCCTTCGTTTTAGAAATGGAGAATCTTATGACATCTGCTAATCTTGACAGGATTGTGTCAGGTTCCATTCCGATGCCTGTTTGCATTATAAATAAAAATGGCAAGATAACAATGGCTAACGATAAAATAGGCGAAGTGTTTATTTATGATGCGATTATTGATGCGGATTTTTTTGCATTGACAGGAATAAAGACGGCGGAACTATATGAATCTGCAGAAACAAACACATATCACCTCATCAAAAGAAATGATAGGGTTTTTAAGTTAATATGCCAGATAACGCCTGAAGATGAGGAAGGTCACTTAACTATTCTTTTCAGCGATGTAACAGGCTTTGAAGAACTAAAAGAAAAGTATAACAATGAGAGAATATGCATAGGCAAAATTCAGATAGACAACTATGATGAGCTGATTTCAAATATACCTCTTGATATCAGAGGTGAAGTGACCAATCAGATCGATAAGGCAGTTAGAAATTGGGCAGAGAAATTAAACGGATCCATCAACAGGTTAGGTGATGACAAGTATGTATTCTCTTTCCAACAGGTATATCTGGAGAAAATAATTGCACTAAAATTTGAAATATTAGATGAAGTTAGAAATATAGAGACAGGTGCAGACTTCCCTGTCAGCTTAAGCATTGGCGTAGGAGCACTTGGCAAGAGTCCGATGCAAACCGAGTCTTATGCGGATGCGGCCCTTGATCTGGCATTAGGTCGAGGCGGAGACCAAGCTGTAATTAAAAAGGGCTCACAGATAGAATACTTCGGAGGAAAGCTTCAGACTGTTGAAAAAAGAAATAAAGGAAAATCAAGAATAGTAGGTCATGCTCTAAAGCAGCTTATAGATCAGTCTAAAAAAATATTCATCATGGGTCACGTAAACCCTGATATGGATTGCTTCGGTGCGACTTTGGGCGTTATGCGTCTGTGTGCTCTTAGAGAAAAAGAACCATATATTATTATCGACAACTATAAAGAAGCACTGAGCACAATTTATAAAGAAGCAAAAGACAGTGATGAATACAGGTTCATTAACAGTGAAAAAGCCATATCTTTAGCAGATAAGGACAGCCTTGTTATAGTGCTCGATACCCACAGAAGAAGCATAGTTCAATGTCCGGAGCTAATAAACATTTGTGAAAAAATAGTAATAATAGACCATCACAGAAGAGTAGAAGATTTCATTGAAAATCCAACGCTGGCATACATGGAATCATACGCATCTTCAACATCCGAGCTTGTTGCAGAAATACTGCAGTACATGACTTCGAAGAAGTCGTTAATCAAGCTTGAGGCCGAAGCTCTGCTGGCAGGAATGACTGTTGATACTAATGGTTTTACGGTAAAAACAGGGGTTAGAACTTTTGAAGCCGCAGCATGGTTAAGAAGACAGGGCGCCGATCCTACTGAAGTAAAAAGGTTTTTCCAGGAGGACAAGGACAGCTTTATAATAAAGACAAAAGCTCTTGCTGATGCAGTTTTCCATGAAGGTGGAATAGTAACATCAATATGCACAACAAAGCATGCCGATGAGCAGGTAATTTGTGCACAGGTTGCAGATGAGCTGTTGACTGTAAAGGGTATAAAGGCCAGCTTTGTTACAGGAAAAAATGCTGAGGGGCTTACGGTAATAAGCGCAAGATCCCTTGGAGAAGTTAATGTACAGGTTATTATGGAAAAATTTAATGGCGGAGGACATCTGACCACAGCAGCTGCGCAGGTTGATATTTCGCCGGAAGAAGCTATAGAAAAAATATTAGAATATATGGAGGAAGAATAATGCTTGTTATTTTAAATAAAGACGTAAAAGGAACAGGAAAAGCAGGAGATGTAGTAAAGGTTAATGATGGATTTGCAAGAAATATGCTTATACCAAAGGGTCTTGCGACAGAAGCAACTGCAGGTAATGTAAGACAGCTGGAAAAGAAAAAGGCCATTGAAGCCGAAAAGAAGGCAGAAGAAAAGGCCGCAGCAGTACAGCTGGCTGAAAAGATAAAAACTATTGCTGTTGTAATTAAGACAAAAGCTGGAGATAATGGTAAGATCTTTGGTTCCATTACTTCAAAAGATATTGCTGAAGAACTGAAAAAGCAGCACAGTATCGATGTAGACAAAAAGAAGATTCAGCTAAGTTCCCCAATTAAAAATACTGGTGAAATTTCAGTTGAAATCAAGCTGTATTCTGAAGTAACTGCTACTTTAAAAGTAGTTGTTGAAGCATAAGTTACACTAAATGGTATAAAACATATCAATAGAAGCTAAAGGAGGAAAAAAATGGAAAGAATACCTCCACATAATCTGGAAGCAGAGAGATCCACTTTAGGGGCTGCAATGCTAAGCAAGGATGCTCTTATGGACGTTTCGGAAGAAGTAAAACCAGAAGATTTTTATAGTGAAAGCAACAAAGAAATCTTCGAAGCCATTATGGAGCTTTATCGCAACAATTCTGCGGTAGATATGCTTACTGTATGTGAAGAATTGAATAAGAAGAAGGCTTTAGATATGGTAGGTGGAAGAGCATATATTGCAACTCTGACATCCGAGGTTCCTTCCACTGCAAACGCAGGCGAGTATGCAAAGATAGTTGCTGAAAAAGCAATGATTAGAAAACTGATATCTGCCACAGAGGAGCTTTCCGCAAGAGGCTATGAGGATAAGATTGCGGCTTCGGATTTGATTAATCAGGCAGAAGGCGACATATTCAGAATTGCCCAGCAGAGACAGAAGAATGACTATACAAAGATTCAGGATGTTCTCATGAAGAATCTGAAGATTCTCGATGAAGCACAGAAAAACGGTGGAAACGTAGTTGGATTACCGACAGGCTTTAAAACCCTTGACGAAAAAACGTCAGGGCTTCATAAATCTGATCTAATAATTCTTGCAGCAAGACCGGGTATGGGTAAAACTGCATTTGCATTAAACATTGCTCAGCAGAGTGCAATAAAAGCAGATGCTTCTGTATTGATTTTCAGCCTTGAAATGTCTAAGGAACAGCTTGGACAGAGACTTATTGCCATGCAGGCAAGAGTTGAATCAGAAAAACTGAAAAAAGGTGATCTGGACAGAAAAGACTGGGACAGAATCAATGTTGCTCTAAATGAGTTAAACGGAACAAAGATTGTAATAGATGACTCTCCGGGCATTTCAATAATGGAGATGCGAAACAAATGCAGAAGATTAAAAGCAGAACAGGGGCTTGACCTCATTGTCGTAGACTATCTGCAGCTTATGACATATGATGGAAGGGCAGATTCCAGACAGCAGGAGATAAGTGCATTGTCAAGAAACTTAAAATTACTGGCGAGAGAAATGGATTGTCCGGTAATAGTCTTGTCTCAGCTTTCCAGAGCACCGGAGTTAAGACAGGATAAGCGTCCTATGCTTTCTGACCTGAGAGAATCCGGCGCTATTGAGCAAGACGCGGATATTGTTATGTTTGTTTATCGTGAGAATTACTATATTCAAAATGAGGAGCCGAAACAAAAAGCCGGCGAAAGCCCCGAGCATCTTCAGGCTCGCATGGAAGAATGGGAAAACCGCAAACGCGCCACCGCCAACCTTGCTGAAATCATCATCGGCAAACAGCGTCACGGCCCGACCGGTACGGTTCAGCTTTTCTGGAACGGTGACTTTGCCCAATTCGGGAATTTGGCTAAAGATGAATACTTACCTGACCAAATCGGCTAAATTCGCTATTAAATATCTGATGATGGCCGTCAGCTTTTGCGCTTTAAGCTTGTTTGCTGGCTTGATGCTGTCTGCCTCACTCATTTGCAATCTGATTATCGACCGGAAAAAAATATGACTAAAAAACTGAGCGACTACAAGCCCGAAGAATGGGAAGCCGTCTGCAACCGCTGCGGCAAATGCTGCCTGATAAAACTTCAGGACGATGATACGGAAGAAATATATTATACCGACGTCGTCTGCCGTTATTTTGACGAACAAAGCTGTACCTGCACCCGTTATGACGAACGCTGTAAGCTGGTGCCGGAATGTCTGAAACTGACGCCCGAAAATCTGGATAAAATCGACTGGATGCCTCAGACCTGCGCCTATCGCGCGCTGCTTAACGGTCAGCCCAAACCGCCGCGCAATCCCATTACCGGCCGTTGCGTTTCCGAGCTTGATGTTTCCGAGGAAGAATTGGAAGACCATATTGTCGACTGGGAAGATTTATAATCTGTAGCGCGTAGAAACCGTCATCTCAAACCCCTGACCGCCACGCTCATTTTGACAGCTGCCGCATTCATTGACTGCGTTTTCTGACTGACTTTCGCCCTCTTCTCCCGACAAAATAGCCTTTTGCATTTGCCGTAACTGCTCTTTTTTTGCCTCACAGCAGGCACAACCCGAACCGGCTATCGGCGCCCTGATTAATAAATTTGCCAACCAGCCGAACATTTTTCCCCCTTTTAAATAATCCTTGATAATTTATGATTATAATCATAAACATGATGAAAAACAACAACGATTCGCACAAAATCATGACAGAGTCAGACAACAACCATTTCGTCGATGAATACGACCCGCAAAGCCGTTTTGACAACATAACGGACATTGAGCCTGAATTTTGGAAACACAAAAAACTGGAACAGATGAACAAGCGGGAATGGGAGCTTTTATGCGACGGCTGCGGCAAATGCTGCCTGAACAAACTTGAAATCAAGGGAAAAATCAGGTTCACCAACACTTACTGCCGTTTTCTGAATCCCTGCAGCTGTTTATGCCGGATTTACGAGCATCGCTTTGCACAGGTACCCGACTGTCGTGATATTGATTTGGCCGCCGTCAGGGAACAGCCGCACTGGCTGCCGAAAACCTGCGCCTACTGGCTGCTGGACAACGGTTTTGACTTGCCCGAATGGCACCCTCTGGTGACAGGACGTGCCGACAGCGTACATCGCGCCGGACAATCCCTGCAAAATCGCCGCACGATAAGTGAAACAGGAATAGAGGACTATGAAAATTACATTGTTGACTGGGAAGACTTATAATATCCAAGAGGCGTTTGATTTCCCGCTCAAAGTAATCCGGTCTTCCCGCGCCAAACGCCTGACTTTGAGAATCGACAACAAGGAACGCCTTCCCGTTTTATCTCTGCCGCCGCGCTGCACGCAAAAACAGGCGGTTGCGTTTGTCAACCTGCATCATGACTGGATAATCGACAGCTTAAGCAAATTACCGCAGACAAAAAAATTCTGTTCAGGCCAGAGTATCAGCCTGTTTGGCAAACCGGTCACCATCTGTCACGCGCCGGAAAAACGCTGCGGCGCCCGTCAGGAGGAAGGAATATTATATGTTTCCGGCAGCAGCGAATTTACGCACCGCCGAGTAAAAGATTTTATAAAAAAAGAGGCTCAGGCTCAATTTTACAAATTATCGCGGCAACTGGCCAAAAAAATCGGCTGTCAGGTAAACGATGTCGTGATTAAAGATACCAAATCGCGCTGGGGAAGCTGCTCGTCGTTAAATAACATCAACTACAACTGGCGTCTGGCTTTAGCACCGCAATCCGTTATCAATTATATTGTCGCGCACGAAGTATCCCATTTGGCGCATCAGAATCATTCCGCCGCTTTCTGGCAATGCGTTGCCAACCTGTGTCCTGATTATGAAATCGGACAAAACTGGCTCAGAGAACACGGCAAAGAACTGTATGTTTTTGAATAAAACTCTTTTGACAGCTTTATAGTCAAAATTTATAGACAAAATAACGGAAATGTGTTATAAATTAATTATTAACCAATGGGAATTATATTAAACTCACGAGGGTTTGTGCAAACTGCAATATGACAAAATTGCAAAAAGATTAGAGGGCTATTCCGATGGCAGAGCAAAATTTAAGCTTAGAAACAATGGTTCAGAAATACAATCTGACCTCCGAAGAGCTGGCATCAGTACAAGAACAAAACAAAACGAAAGAATTTACGGAAGACTCGCTCGCAAAATTTATTTCCGAAATGCGTGAAAAGAATGCCATCGCCACATCAAAAAAAGACGCGCTGGATATTCCCTATGATGAACTTCAGGTTGCATGGGAAACGCTTAAAGACGCCAAAGAAGGCGATGCCTTGGAGGCAAAGCAGAGCCTTCAGGTCAAGTCTGAAGAAATAATGCAACAGGTTGATCCGAACACAACAGACATGGCGACGGCACCGGAACTCTCCGAATGGTTGAACATTAACAACAGTCTGGGAAATTCTGATAATGCCGTCCGTAATCAGGCGCTTGGTCAACGTCTTAAGGCTTATAACGCGCAGTTTGACGCGGCCAACGGTCTCGCCGGAATTTCTCAGGAAAATGCAGAGCAGATTTCCGAGGCCGCAGAACTTTTGAGCAAACAATACGAAGGTTTTAATCCGTTTGCTACCAATGACAACGGTGAGCTGATATATCCCGAGTTTGCCAACGCCAAAGATTTCTACGACAAACTGAATATTCAAAATACAAACTCAAACTGTGAAAACGTCAACAAAGAACAGTTCATCCAAAATATGTCCGAGTTAGCCAGACGCGAGGCTATTACCCGTTTAAGCACCACTCCCGGTTTTCTTGATCTTCCCGCCTCGGAACAAACAAAAATCTTTGCTAGTGTTTACGCCGGATGCTTGGAGGAAGGCGCTGTTTCGCTCATCGTCGCTCAGGCTACTCAAAATCTGAGTGAAGAACAAAAGAAAAATCCGCAGAAAAAAGAAGCGTTGGAAAAAGCTGCGACCGAAAATTTCCGCCATATTTCAGAAACAGAAACCGTCCAAATTGACAATTCCGCAGCCTTGGGAGCGTATGCCGGACGCCTGTCGGCTCAGACTAATATTGAAAAACGCATCTCGCAAAAAACCGGAAAAAGAAATTTCTGGGGCAAAATCAAAGACAAGAAAAAAGCCTTTGAGCAAAACCACCCGAAAATGGCAGGCGCGCTTAAGTTTGTCGGCAATATCGGACTGACGATGGGTGTCAACATGGCTTTCGGTGGTGCCGGTTTGGCCGTACTCAGTGCTTATAAAACCTATCAGGCAATAAAAAAAGCCAACGAAGAACGCAAGGCAGCCAATGAAAAATCCGATGAAAAACAAAGTCTGCTGAAGTTTCTGGTCAAGAATCCACGGCATTTAATCAGCATTACCAGCAACGTTGCCGGCGTTGCCTTGGCCGGTTGGAGTGCAAGCATGGGACTTGACGCCAACGGTTTGGTCGGTCAGTCGATAAATCATGGCGCCGGACAGGCTCTGGATAATATGGGCAACGCCATGAGCAATTTCGCCGGACATTTCTCGGCCGACAATCTCAAAAATTCCCTGAGCGACGGCAATATCGGCCATGGTTGGGGCGATAAAATCTCAAATATGTTCAATACCGAAAATGCCCTGAGATTCTCTCGGACAATCCGTACGTTGGGCGTAGCCGCAGCCAATCTCGGTGTCGACATTGCGGACATTGCCAAACCGGAAAATAAAGGCAAGAGGATGAAAATGTTTTTCAAAGCCTTAGGTAAAGCAGGTTTGAGTTCTGCCGCCGTTTTTGCCACCACGCCGGTTGAAAATGCCGAGGCCTCTCCGGCAGACAGTACAGGCGTTAGCGCAGGAAACAATAGCGAAACGCCGTCACCCTTACAACCAACACCGCAGGAACAGCAAGAACCGGTAACCATGCCGTGGCAGCAGGAGCCGCAGGAACAATCAGACCCGACCGTTATGCCGTGGCAGCAAAACTCTCAGGAAGCAACGGCCGACACAAACGGCGACAATGGAACCGTTGTGGAAAACGTTGCCTCTCAGAAAGACTTGGAATTTTGGGAAAACCGTACCGATAAATTCTTAGGCGAAGAAAACAAGCAATATATTTATGATATGGTCGAAAAAGGCGGGATAAAACTCCCCGAGGGCATTGAAACCAAAGAGGAATACGCCTACAAACTGGCCATGGACATTCAGCAGACACCGGCCGAAATCAACGAAGCTATGGGCGGATCTTGGAACAGTTCGGCGGCTTTGACAAATTCTATCAAATCATGGACAGCTGAAGATTTTAACAAATTAAACAACAGCGTGGACGATTTTTCTGACCGAGGTTATCACAACGGAGAAATTTCTGGCGGACGGAGCCATACCGGCGGCGGACACTCAAGCGTTGAACCGATAAACAATACGCCGGAAGATACCCCGAACCATGATATTGATATCCGTGCCATGACCAAAGAAACATTGATTGATACGTTTGAAGATTTTCGCGGCATGGTCGGAGATCCGGC
>JAQXRN010000201.1 GCA_029218545.1 Bacillota bacterium
AACAAGAACTACTATTACAAGAAGAACCATTTCGTTTCCGTTTCTTCTATGGCATACAGAATGAAGCGAAATGGAGCGGGTCTGGCATCCATATGCGTGCTGAGTACAATGATCCTTGTGATGATACTCGGTTCAGGCAGCCTGTATTTTGGGGCAGAGGATAGTCTGAAGGCACGTTATCCAAAGGAGATAACAGTATACACCGATTACCTTGTATCCCAGAACGAGAGTGATTACTCCGGTGAGAAGACAGACAATATTCTGTCGGAAATAGACAAAGTAATCTATGAACAAGGCACAAAGGCAGAAAATTACGAAAAATATCTCAGCACAGAAGTATTTGGAATGCTGGAAGAAGACAAGCTTATAACAGATCCTGAAACCGTCAACAAAGCAAATTTGCACACTATTGAAAATGTTGTCAAACTGTATTTCGTTCCCCTTAGGGATTACAATGCTATCATGGGAACTAATGAGACCCTTGAGGATGATGAAGCGATGATTCATTGTGTGCGCTGCAACTATGATAAGCCTTCCATAACTATAGCAGATAATTCGGTGCTGAAAATAAAGAAGGAACTTGATTCCATGATGGGAAGTTCCGATGTCTCAATGGATATAGTGCCATCGATTTTTCTCGTAGTAAATGACATAGGAGATGTATGCAAAACCATCAATAGTGAAATTTCGCAGGAAGATTATGCAAGTCGAATCACATTGAATATAGGATTTGATACAGAGCAGAGCAGTGAAGAAAGAATCCAATTGGCGGATTTAATCAGACAGCGAATCAGACAGATGGACATGGACGGTACAGGCGGCTTCTACAGCTACAGCGTTGAAAGCAGAGATGCCCAAAGAAGTGATTTTTATGCGACTTACGGCGGTCTATTCTATCTTGGAATAATTCTTTCCATCGTGTTCATCATTGCAACTGTCCTGATTATATACTATAAGCAGGTGACAGAAGGATACGAGGACGAAGGACGTTTCGATATAATGCAGAAGGTCGGAATGACTAAAGAGGACATAAGAAAAAGCATAAACAGCCAGATGCTCACCGTATTCTTCCTCCCACTTGGAGCTGCAGCATTGCATTTGTGCTTTGCTTTTCCTATGGTGCAGAAGCTCCTTGCGCTGTTTAACCTGAGAAATACTGCACTTATGATAACTGTCCTTGGCCTAAGCGTGCTGGTCTTTGCAGTATTCTATGTGGCAGTATATAAGATTACATCCAATGCTTATTACAAAATTGTCAGCGGAAATGAAGAATAAATAACTTGCAGGTAATGGTAAAACATTGCCTGCTTTTTATATATAGATTATAATATACTCATAAACGGATAAGGAGTTAGAGCCATGGAAAATCAGAAAAAAGTTTTGGATGTAAACATAAAATCTTTCATCAGTTCCTTGGTAATCATGGCAGTGCTTATGATTGCTACATATATCATGACTTTAGCGATTCCTTCAGGAGTTTTTGAGAGAGAAGTAGTAGATGGTCAGGAACTTATTGTATCAGGAAGCTATACAAGGACCGATGGGGGAATTGAACTGTGGAGATGGTTATTGTCACCATTTTTGCTTCTTGGAAGCAATATGGGATTTACAGTAATATCAATTTGTATTTTTCTCATGATAATTGGAGGTGCATTCAGTTCCCTTGATGCCTGCGGCGTGCTTAGATATATGCTGTCGAGGGTATATAACAGCTTCGCGGAAAGAAAGTATGCACTGATGGTGATATTGACGCTATTCTTTATGCTGCTGGGCACCTTTGCAGGTTCTTTTGAAGAAGTGGTGCCTTTGGTTCCTCTTGCTGTAGCCTTGTCCTATGCCATGGGCTGGGATGCGCTTTTGGGACTTGGGATGAGTGTGCTTGCTGTATGCTGTGGATTTTCAGCAGGTGTAGGAAACCCGTTTACCGTAGGCGTGGCGCAGCAGATTGTGGGTATTCCTATGTTCTCAGGAATGTGGTTTAGATTTATCGGATTTATCATCTTTTTTGCTGCATTGATTGCGTTTTTATTTCTTTATGCAAGAAGAATAGAAAAAGACCCGACAAAATCCCTGGTATATGACCCTCAAAAAGCAGAGGAGTGGAAAACACTTCAGATTGCAGTGCCTCGCAATAAGAAAATGGACAGAGCACTAATTGCCTTCGGCATATGCATCGGATTAGGGATTTCTGTAATTATTCTGTCGACGTTTATCAGTGCATTGCAGGATTATTTAATGATTATTGTGGCGCTTGCATTTTTGCTTGCAGGGACATCATCGGTGCTGCTGGCAGGATTTGGCCTAAAAAACTATCTGAATCAATTTGCAAAAGGAATAATTACTTTTATCCCGGGAGTCCTGGTTATCTTAATGGCTAGTTCTGTCCGTTATACACTTGAATATGCAAAGGTTATGGATACGATTCTTAATGCCTTTGTGGGAGTAACTACAGAGGTTTCATCGGGGGCTGTAGTAATCATGATTTATGTCATTGTGCTCTTCATGAATTTCCTTATTCCTTCAGCCTCTGCCAAGGCATTTTTGCTTATGCCGCTGATTGCTCCAATCGCACAGCTTTCAGGTGTATCTCTGCAGGTGGCGGTGCTGGCTTTTGCCTTTGGTGATGGTTTTTCAAATACCTTCTATCCAACCAATCCGGTACTGCTTATTTCCCTTGGATTGTCCGGTGTAAGCTATGGGAAGTGGGCAAAATGGAGCATACGATTACAGTTACCGATACTCGTTATTACCGGTATCATGCTCATCATTGCCAATGGAATAAACTATTAGAATAAAACCATAAGAAGATGAAAACATAAAGAGAGGCTCACCAATATGAGGTGAGCCTCTCTTATCATATGCACCGGGCATATGTTGTCGGCATGACACGATTTTGTTTAGATACTTATTTGTTAATTAGAATAAGACCTACAAGGCATATTGCAACGCCTGCTGCCTTTGTTAAAGTAAACTGTTCCTTGTACAGGAAGTATCCGACTCCGATAAGCGCTATGCTCAGTAGCATTGCTTTTACGATATATCCCGTATTAAGATTCCATCCTGCTCTGTACATATATATGCTTCCCGCTTCAAGGCCGACTATAGCAAGGCCAAGAATAAAAGTAGTCCAGTTTATTTCCTTCCATTGTTCGAGAAGGCTCTGACCGCCGCTGGTGATAAAAAATATAACCAGAGAGACGGCTGCCCCAACCAGATAGGTTATTGTGAGGGAAGCAAATGGATTGATGGTTTCCGGCATTGATTTTGAGCAGACCTGATAAAAAATATCTGCGAAGATTGCTAAAAATACCGGCCACAACATGTGTATGCTCATAATAACACCTCCTAAAAAAATCATTATACCACCGTAATAAAAAAGTGTAAAGGAAGGCCCGGTGAGCTCGGTTGATTTGACCTGCGAATTCGTGATATACTTAAGAAAACAACAGGAGATAAAAAGAATGGAAATAAAATCAGAAGCAAAGCTAACCACTTTCGAAGCCATAAGCATGATTGTCGGAAACAGTATAGGTACGGGCATAATCGCAGTGCCTTTCCTTGCAACAAAGAACAGTATGCTTGATGTGGTATGGATGGTGGCAATTGCTTATGTGGTAAACGTAATTCTGCATTTAATTATTGCAGAACTTTCATACAATAACGGAGGAGTTCAGCTTGTTAAAAGCTTTGAAGGCGAACTTTTTCAGGGCTTAATGAAAAAAGTGTTCAGCTGGATCGTTTTTGTTGTGTATGGACTGGCAATAATGATAGGTGTAAGCGGAAACATCAACGGCGGAGCACAGATATTCATAAACTGGTTTGGAATGCCTATGTGGGCAGCCCAGCTCATATATTATATTATTGCAGGGAGCGTAGTGTTCATGGGAATGAAGGCGGTAGGCATTGCACAGAAATACGCAGTAGTGCTTCTCATGGGGATAGTTGCAGTAATGACAGTTGGGACCTTTACGAACCCTATCAATACACTGTATACGGCACCTTTCCACTGGAACAACCTGCTTGCACTTTATAGCATGGTGGTCTTTGCAACATCAGCAAATCAGGCAGTAATCCAGGTGGTAAAAGGGCTTGATGGAAATCCAAAAAAGATAAGAAAGACCATATTTATCGGATTTGCACTTTCATCCATATTTGTTCTGATTGTAACAATTACGGTGCTGCTTGGAACAAAAGGAGATATCAACAAAGAACTGGCATATATGCAGCTTGGTGAAAGCATAGGAAAATGGGCTGTAATCCTGGCAGGAATATTTTCGCTGTTTGCGCTGCTTACTACCTTCTGGTCCAACACTCTGGCGCTGCGCGACGTAGTTCACGAACAGGTGGGAATAGGAAACCGCATCAGCTGGGTTTTAGCCACAGTCCCATGTATTCTCTTTGCTATTTTTGGAGTAAACAGCTTTATAGTACTTACAAGAATCATGAGCGGCGTTGTAGTGCTGGTCAGCATAATGCTGGTGCTTACATACGGCAAGTCGAGGCGAAAAGCAGGCAGCAGTCCGATATGCGGTGTAATAGGTACGGTGCCGTTCCAGGTGCTTATGGTCATATCAACCATTATTTCGGCTGTGGGCTCACTCATTCCGCTAAGCTAGGAGGAGTTTTCATGTATTGTTCGGATAAATTAATTAAGAAGGATCAGGAGACATTTGCGCTAAAGATTCCAGCAGATAAGGATTTTAAAATTCTGCAGCTTACAGATCTTCATCTGGGGTTCGGTCCTCTCTCAAAAAACAGGGATAAAATGGCCCTTGAGGCAGTCACAAAGATTATAGAAAAAGCTGAACCGGATATGATTGTCATTACAGGAGATGCCATCTTCCCGTTCTTTCCAAAGTCAGGAACCATGAACAATGGAATGCAGGCTGCAAAGCTTATGAAGTTTATGGATGGTTTCGAAATCCCTTATACCCTTGTTTTCGGCAACCACGATTGTGAAATGGGTTCAACCTGCAATAAGGAGGAACTGGCAGAACTTTATAAACAGGGAAAGTATTGCATATTCACAGAGGGAAGAAAGGAATTGACAGGAGTCGGGAACTTTATAATAAATCTGGTGGATGAACAGGGAAATGTTCTGCTGCCGCTGGTAATGCTGGACTCCAACATGTATGGAGATGGCGGATGGTTTTTCAGCGGCTTTGACTGCATCAATGACGATCAGGTTGACTGGTGCATGAAGCGTCTTGACGCTCTTGCGGCTGAGAATCCGGGGCTTGAGGCTATGGCATTTTTCCACATGCCTCTTGCTCAGTTCAAAGAGGCCTATGAGAAAATGAAGCTGGGAGACAGAAGCGTTACCTACTGTCACGGCAGCGTAGGAGAAAATAACGATTATCTTGGGATTTCCAAGTTTGAGGGGACTTTTTTCGACAGAGCAGTGGAATCGGGTATAATCAAGTGGATGTTCTGCGGGCATGACCACCTTAACACCCTTTCCCTTAAATATAAAGGGATTCAAATGACCTACGGCATGTCAACGGATTACCTTGGCTACAAAGGTATCCATAAAAAATATACTCAGCGTGGAGGAACTCTTATTACAAGAGACCGTGCAGGGAATGTAGATATTAAGATGGTCCCTTTAGGCTCGGTGGTTTCCACCAGAGTGAGGGGCGCAAAAAAAAAGGGAGGTAAATGATTAAATGTATCAGGAAACATATAGAGATAAAGAAATGAGTGCAGCAGAAGCAGCGAAGCTGGTAAAATCCGGCGACAGAGTGTATGTGGGAACTGCCAGCAGTTTTTCCAACGAACTTATGGATGCTCTTTGGGAAAGAAGAAACGAGCTTGAGGATGTGACAATATTATGCAGCATGTCTGTGGCTCCTTCTAAAATGTTTGGAACCGATTGCGGTGAAAACAATCCTTTTCGCGTAGAAACATTCTTTTTGGGACTGAATGAAAGAGTAGCCCACAGAAAGCACGGCATGCCTCTGGATTTTACTAGTTTTCATCTCAGCCAGGTGGATATCTGGTGCAGAGACATAGCTAAACCGGATGTGTGTTTCCTGCAGGTATCCATGCCTGACGAAAAGGGATTTGTTTCATGCGGACCAAGCGGCGGATCCATGTACTGCTTCCTTGCAGAAGGTGCCAGAAATATTGTATTTGAGTGCAATAAATGCGTACCGTACATAATGAATGGTGAAAAACACTTGCTTCCGATGGACTTGGCAGATGCCGTTGTTTATACGGACAATGAGGTTTCGCAGCTTCCAAAGGATGAGATAGATGACCTTTCAAAGCAGATTTCAGATCTTGTCATGGCAGAGGTTCCCGATGGAGCGACCATACAGCTTGGGCTTGGCAAAATTTCCACAGCAATAGGTTATGGACTTCTCGAAAAGAACGATCTGGGCATCTTTTCTGAACTTTTCAGCGAGCCTATGATGGAGCTTATTAAAAACGGAAACGTTACCAATAAAAATAAGGGTTTTATGGAGGATTACAGCGTATTTGCCTTTTCAATGGGCACCACAGAGATGTACAACTTCATGGACAAGAATCCGGGTCTGTACAACGGCACATTCCCTTTTGTTAACGATCCGAGAAACATTGCCAAGAACAATAGGATGATTTCCATAAACACAGCCATGTCTGTGGATATTTTTGGGCAGGTGGCAGCAGACTCTATGGGCTGGACCCAGCAGAGCGCTGTGGGAGGACAGCTGGACTTCGTTAAGGGAGCACAGTGGTCTCCCGGCGGAAAGTCGATAATAGCCCTTGCATCCTCATTTATGAAGGGTGGCAAGAGACAGAGCAAAATCTGCCTGAACTTCCCTGTGGGAACAGCAGTCACTACCCCAAGGTCAGAAGTGCAGTATATTGCCACAGAGTATGGATGCATAAATCTAAAGACACTCAATATGTCAGACAGAGTGCGTGCCATGATAAGCCTGGCACATCCGGATTTTCGCGACCAGCTGACAGAGGAAGCGAAATTGCATCATCTGATTTAAAAAGGTTAAAATAATAGGCTTTGCGTCCACGATACAATTGACAATCGTGAACATGATTGCTATTATTATTTCATATTTTTATTTGACATTTAAGTTGGAGGCGACTATGAGAGAAAGCATTTTAGTCCTGGATTTCGGAGGACAATACAACCAGCT
>JAQXRN010000202.1 GCA_029218545.1 Bacillota bacterium
GAATTTGGCGACAAAAACGATCGTAACGAAAGACCTGCACGCTCATTTGAAAAACGCGATACAAGACCGGCAGCAAGCAGCGAAATTGCAACAAAGCCTAACCAGAAGAGAGCTGAAAAAATGCAGCATCAGGATAAGGAAAGAAATAAATTCGCAAAGCTTGAAAACGGCGGTAATACAGGCAAGAAGAATAAACAGAAGATTCAGGAACGTTCATTAGAAAAGCAGGCAAAGCCTAAGAAACATAACAAGCCTAAGGCTGTAGTACAAGAAGAAGAGGATATAATGGAAGATTTACCAACAGGAACAATAGCAGTAACAGTACCTATCACAGTAGCCGGACTTTGTGAACAGGCAGGAATTTCCACTTCACAGGTAATAATGGCTCTGATGAAGATGGGTATTATGGCAAACATCAATCAGAATATTGACGAAGACACAGTATTAATTCTAGCTGATGAGTTAAAATTAAATGTAGTGGTTGCTAAGGTTGAAGAAGAAGTTGAAGAAGAAGGTCTTGAAACCTTTGAAGATGCTGAAGAAGATTTAAAACCAAGAGCACCGATTATTACTGTAATGGGTCACGTAGACCATGGTAAAACTTCATTGCTTGACGCAATCAGATCAACAAACGTTACAGTAAGCGAAGCAGGCGGTATTACTCAGCACATCGGTGCTTCAGAAGTAGTAATCAACGGTCAGAAGATTGTATTCCTTGATACTCCTGGTCACGAAGCATTTACAGCAATGAGAGCCAGAGGTGCTCACATTACAGATATCGCTGTACTGGTTGTAGCTGCAGACGACTCTGTAAAGCCTCAGACAATAGAATCTATCAGCCATGCAAAGGCAGCAGGTGTTCCAATTATCGTTGCAATCAACAAGTGCGATAAGCCTGGCGCAAATCCTGAAAGAGTTAAGCAGGACTTAACAGAACATGGTATTTTAGTTGAAGACTGGGGTGGAGACACTATCTGTGTACCTGTATCTGCAAAGACAGGCGATGGTATCGTAAACCTTCTTGAAATGATTCTTCTTCAGGCAGAAATGCTTGAACTGAAGGCAAATCCTAACCGTCTGGCATTAGGTTCAGTAATCGAAGCGAGACTTGACAAGAACAAGGGTCCTGTTGCTACACTTCTTGTAACCAACGGTACTCTTAAGAGCGGAATGTCCGTTGTAGCAGGTACATCATCAGGAAGAATCCGTCTGATGACAGACTTCAAGGGCAATACTATCAGAAAAGCGGGTCCTGCAACTGCAGTAGAAATCCTTGGTTTAACTGAAGTACCTGAAGCCGGCGACCAGTTCAATGCGGTTAAGGACGATAAGCTTGCAAGAGAAATTGCAGAAAACAGAAAGACTAAGTTAAGAGAAGAAGTATTAGCAAGAAATGCAAGCACAACTCTTGAACAGCTATTCAGCCAGATTCAGGAGGGTGAAGTAAAAGACCTGAACTTAATCATCAAAGGTGACGTAACAGGCTCCATCGGTGCTATCGTTTCATCCCTTGAAAAACTGAGCAACGAAAACGTAAGAGTTAAGATTGTACACACAGGCGTAGGTACTGTAAATGAATCCGACGTAACATTAGCCGGAACAACAGGTTCCATCATTATCGGCTTTAACGTAAGACCTACAACTGCTGTTCAGGCACTTGCTGAAAGAGAAAACATTCAGATTAGACTTTACAGAGTTATCTATGACATTATCAACGATGTTGAAGATGCTATGAAGGGTATGCTTGACCCAGAATATGTTGAAGAAGTTCTTGGTAAAGTTGAAGTCAGAGATACATTTAAGGTACCAAACGTTGGCGTTGTTGCAGGCTCCTATGTTACTGAAGGTAAGGTTGTAAGAAACGCAGAAATCAGACTTGTTCGTGACGGTATTGTAATTCACGAAGGTAAGATTTCTTCATTAAAGAGATACAAAGATGACGCCAAGGAAGTAAATCAGGGTTATGAATGTGGTCTTGGCATCGAAAACTACAATGATGTGAAGATCGGCGACATTATTGAATGCTTCCATATGGTAGAAGTTGAAAGGAAATAATAATGGGAAAAGGTTACAGAGCCGGCAGACTTGGCGAAGAAATCAGAAAGATTATTAGCAGCATGCTTCTTTCACAGATTAAGGACCCAAGGCTGTCTTCAATGATCAGCATCTCAGGTGTTGACGTGACAAAGGACGGTAGTTATGCTACAGTTTACGTTTCAACGCTTGATTTCAGCAAAAATAAAGAAGAAAAAGAGGCAAATGAGAAGGAAATTCTTGCAGGTCTCGAAAGCGCTTCTGGTGTTTTCCGAAAGGAAGTAGGCCGTCAAATCAGAATGAGAAGAGTACCGCAGCTTATCTTCAAAATGGATCACTCCATGGAATATGGCAAGCATATTGAAGATATCCTGAGCACCATGGATTTTGACAGCTATCAGAAAGACGAAGAAGAGGATTTTGACGACTTTTTGGAGTAGACTTATGAAAAACAATTCATTACAGGAAATAGCGCAAAAGTTAAATGAGGCAAAGAGCATTTTGCTCTTTCCTCATATTAACATAGATGGAGATGCATTAGGCTCCTGCGCTGCAATATGCAAAACACTGAGGTCAAATGGAAAAGATGCGTGGATTCTGCTGGAAGATGATATTCCGGCAAATTTGCGTTTTTTGGACAAGGGTTACTGCACCTATGACATGGATATAATTAAAAATCCTGATATCTGCATGTGCATTGACTGTGGAGATCTGGGCAGATTCCCTAAGCGAGCTGAAAAGTTCAATAAAGGAAAAACTACCATATGCATGGATCATCATAGAACCACTGAATTTTTCTGTCAGTATAATTATGTAGACTCGGTAGAAGCGGCAACAGGGCAGATTGCCTTTGATCTGATTAAGCTGATGGGAATAAAACCCGATGAAGAAATAGGGGAAGCAATTTTTGCGGCTATCACTACAGACACAGGTGATTTTCAGTATTCCAATACTCAGAAGAAGAGCCACCTTATTGCGGCTGAACTTTATGACTGGGGTGTAGATTTTAACAAAGTGAGCGTTGAAATCTATGAGAATGTTCGCATGGAAAAAATCATGTTAAAAAACAAGGCTATGGAAACCTTGAAGCTTGTAGGCAATGGCCTTGGTGCCATAATGCACATTACCCAGGAAATGTTAGAAGAAACAGGTGCAGAAATGGATGAAAGTGAAGGACTCGCACAGGACTTAAGATCCATTGCAGGAGTTGAGTTTTCAGCCCTTATTAAGGAATCAAAACCGGGTGTTGCAAGGGTGAGTCTTCGTGCAAAGAGGCGCGGTGATGTTGCAAAAATTGCACAGAGGCTTGGTGGAGGAGGCCACACAAAAGCAGCAGGATGCACTATCAATCTTCCTATTGAAGAGGCTGTAGCAGTAGTTGAAGAAGAGATTGAAAAGGCCATTGAGGAATTGGAATAAATATGATTGAAAACGGAATATTAAATATTAACAAGCCTCAGGGAATGACATCACATGATGTGGTCTACAGAGTGAGAAGAGCCCTTGGAATAAAGCGCGTCGGTCATACGGGGACACTGGATCCAATGTGTACAGGGGTGCTGCCTATTTGCATCGGCACTGCAACAAGAATTACAGAGTACCTGGACCTTGACTTTAAAACATACAGATGCAGCATGATTTTAGGCAAGATTACAGATACTCAGGATATATGGGGAGAACTTCTGGAGGAAAGACCATTAGATGGCATCACAGAAGAAGATGTAAGGAACGCTTTTAGCAGCTTTAGCGGAGTTATCATGCAGAAACCGCCTATGTATTCTGCTGTAAGAGTCAATGGAAGACGTCTCTACGAATATGCCCGCGCCGGTGAAGAGGTAAAGGTTAAGGAAAGAAAAATATATATAAACAGCCTTGAAATCGAGAAGATTGATTTGGCAGAAAAGACAGTTGTTTTTACCGTTGAATGTTCAAAGGGAACTTATATTAGAACTATTTGCCAGGATGTAGGTCTTGCTTTGGGCTGCGGAGCAGTTATGAGTGCTCTTGAGAGACTTGCCAGTGGAGCTTTTAAGATTGAAGAAGCATTGAATCTTGATGACCTTATGAACATGTCTCCGGAAGAAATAGAAAAGCACATGAAGCCTGCAGATTTCCCATTAATTCATTTTGGAAAAGTGGTATGTGATGCAGCTATGGCTAAAAAATTCGTAGATGGGCATCATCTGCCTTTAAGTGAATGTGAAAAACTCAAAGAACCTGAGTTTAAGGATAAGGACTTCGTTTTAGATATGAGAGAAGATTATAAAGGTGCCTACAATGTTTATAAAGGAACAGAAGCGGGTAATCTTTTTCTAGGGGTGGCATTTTACAGCCGCAAATACAAAAAACTGGTAGCAGATAAAGTTTTGTCAAGAGGTGAATAGCTTGAAAATTTTTTACACGTTAGATGAAATATCAAATATAGAACCTACAGCCCTGGCATTGGGTAATTTTGATGGGATTCATAAGGGACATCAGGAACTGATTTCAAAGGCGGTAAGAGCTGCAAAGAGACATGGAATAAAAAGTGCAGTGTTTACCTTTTCCAATCATCCTCGTAATTCTATTGCCGGTCAAAAGCCTGTAAAAAATATTCTTTCAAGAGAAGAAAAGGCAGCATTAATTGAAAATATGGGGATAGATTATCTATTTGATATCGAATTTACCGAAGATATTCAGACCATGACTGCAGAAGCATTTATTAAAGACCTTCTTTTAGGAAAATTCAATGCAGCAGAAACCTTCTGCGGTTTTAATTACAGGTTTGGTTACAAAGCCGCCGGTAATGTTAAAATGCTTAAAGCATATGCCAAGGAACTGGGATTTACTGCAAACGAAATGCATCCTGTGACAGTAGATGGTGAAGTGGTAAGTTCAACTCTCATCAGAGGTCTGATAAAGTCGGGTGAAGTTGACGAGTGCTATAAATACCTTGGAAGAAACTATGATATCGGTGGAGAAGTTGTAGTAGGAAACAGGCTTGGAAAGAGCATTGGATTCCCAACATCTAACATACAGATTGATGAGTCCATGGTTACTCCTCCAAATGGTGTATACATTACATACTGCATATACAACGGAACCAAATATCCAAGCATCACAAATGTAGGTGTTAAGCCAACTATCGGTGAATATAAAAAGAATATGGAAACTCATATATTCAACTTTGACAAAGAACTTTATGGAAAGCACATTAAGGTTGAATTCCTAAAAATGACAAGAGATGAAGTAAAGTTTGGAAGTGTGGAAGAACTCTCACAGCAGATTGCTAAGGATTGCCAGCAGGCAAAGGAATACCACGGGCTGTAGAAAGGTTTGTAGTGCAGTATTCAACATGGTACGCAGCATGGATTGCAATACGGGCTGTTTAAAACAAAATGCTTTATTTTGCAAAAAACAATAGACAAATATAATAATATGTGTTATCATTAATCGTTGAAATTTGTGCCTTTGCCTCGTTAAGCGACACTCCGGCGTTATACGCAGCAAATGGCGAATTAAGAAAAGGAGATTAAAAAATGATTACAAAGGAAATCAAAGAACAGATTATCAAAGAATATCAGTTAAAGGAAGGCGACACTGGTTCCCCAGAAGTACAGGTTGCTCTTTTAACTTACAGAATCAATGACTTAAACGAACACTTAAAGGTTCACAAGAAGGACCACCACTCAAGAAGAGGTCTTTTAAAGATGGTAGGTCAGAGAAGAAACCTTCTAGCTTATCTTAAGGAAAACGATCTTGAAAGATACAGAAATCTTATCGCTCGTTTAGGACTAAGAAAGTAGTATTTGAATTTAAGCGGGGATTTAATCCCCGCTTTATTTGTAGAATTTTTTAATTAAAGAAGTTATTAACGGATGTATGGTATGTGGCTCTCTGTATTGGTTTTGAATAGAGTTTGCGTTAATGCAAGTGATATGGACAGAGGTAATACAGAGAGCCATACACCGGATAATTTATGAAAATTAACAGGAGGTAGTTGTTAATTATGGCAAGATTTGAAGATTACAGAGTTTTCAGAACAGCAGTAGGCGGAAGACTCCTAGAATTAGAAATCGGCAAAGTATGTGAACAGGCAAATGGACAGGTTATGGTAAAATACGGAGACACAGTTGTAAACGTTACAGCTTGTGCATCTAAGGAACCAAAGCCAGACATTGACTTCTTCCCACTTTCCGTAGATTACGAAGAAAGAATGTATGCTGCAGGCAAGATCCCTGGCGGCTTTATTAAGAGAGAAGGAAGACCAAGCGAACACGCTATCCTTTCCTCAAGACTTATTGACAGACCTATTCGTCCACTATTCCCTAAGGGATATTACAACGACGTAGTTGTGGTTGCAACAGTTATGTCAGTAGATCAGGACTGCTCACCTGAAGTATGCGGTATGATCGGTTCATCAGTTGCCCTTGCAACATCTGATATTCCATGGGATGGTCCAACCGGTTCTGTAGTAGTAGGCAGAGTTGATGGACAGCTTATCATCAACCCAACATTAGAACAGAGAGAAAAGTCCGACATGCACATGACAGTTTCCGGTACAAAGGATGCTATCATGATGGTAGAAGCAGGTGCTAACGAAGTTCCTGAAATGGAAATGCTGGATGCAATTCTGTTTGCTCATGAAGAAATCAAGAAGATTGTTGAATTCATCGAAGAAGTGGTTAAGGAAGTTGGTAAGCCAAAGCAGGACGTAGTTCTTTACAAGCCACTTGAAGAAATAGATGAAGCTGTAAGAGAATATGCAACTCCAAAGATGAAGGAAGCTATCCAGACAGTAGACAAGCTTGAAAGACTTGAAAACATGGATGCTGTTGAAGTTGAAACTAAAGAGCACTTCGCAGAAATCTATCCTGAAGGTGCAAAGGACATCGATTCAGTTCTTTACAGCATCACTAAGGAAACTGTTAGAAATATGATTTTAGACGAAGGAATTCGTCCTGACAACAGAAAGCACGAAGAAATCAGACCAATCTGGTGCGAAACAGAAATTCTGCCAAGAACACACGGTACCGGTTTATTTAAGAGAGGTCAAACTCAGGTTCTTTCCGTATGTACTCTTGCTCCTGCAAGCGAAGCGCAGACTATCGACGGAATCACTGAACAGACTGAAAAGAGATATATGCACCACTATAATTTCCCTGGATTCTCTGTAGGCGAAGCTAAGACTTCAAGAAGCCCGGGAAGAAGAGAAATCGGTCACGGTGCGTTAGCAGAAAGAGCTCTAATCCCTGTATTACCAAGCGTTGAAGAATTCCCATATGCTATCAGAGTTGTATCAGAAGTCTTATCTTCCAACGGTTCAACTTCCATGGGTTCAACATGCGGTTCATGCCTTGCGCTTATGGATGCAGGTGTTCCAATTAAGAGACCTGTTGCAGGTATCGCTATGGGTCTTATCGAAAGAGTTGAAGAAGACGGTTCATCCAAGTTCGCAATTCTTTCCGACATTCAGGGTATGGAAGACTTCTTAGGCGACATGGACTTTAAGGTTACTGGTACATCTGTTGGTGTTACTGCAATTCAGATGGACATCAAGGTTCACGGTCTTTCAAGAGAAATCCTTGAAAAGGCTCTTAACCAGGCTAGAGAAGGCAGAATGCACATCATGGCAAAGATGATGGAAGAAATCGAAGCACCAAGGGCAGAACTTTCCAAGTATGCACCAAGAGCAATCACAATGAACATCGATCCTGAAAAGGTTAGAATTGTAATCGGACCTGGAGGAAAGACAATCAACAGAATCATCGACGAAACAGGAGTTAAGATCGACATTTCTGAAGATGTTCCTGGCTTAATCAGCATTTACAGTGTTGACCAGGCAGGTGCAGAAGCGGCTAAGAAGGAAATCGAGCTGTTAACAAAGGAAGTTGAAGTTGGAGAAACTTATGAAGGTACTGTAGTGAGAATCATGAACTTCGGTGCATTCATCGAAGTATTACCTGGCAAGGAAGGTCTGCTTCACATTTCCAAGATGGCTAAGGGCAGAGTTGAAAAGGTTGAAGATGTTATGAACATCGGAGACAAGGTTGAAGTTAAGGTTGCAGAAATCGACAGCCAGAACAGAATCAACCTGATCAGAGTAAACTTACCTGAAATTGAAAAATAAAAATATTGGAGTATTGATAATACAAAAAAAGACTGCCGAGGAGCTTCAAAGCTTTTCGGCAGTTTTTGTATTAAAAAATCTTTTTTTCAAAAGCGAGCCTAGGATAGTTGTCACCATCGATGTAGATGGTGCCGCAGAGGGTAAACCCCAGCTTTTTCAAAAGATTCTGCATAATAATATTATCTCCGTGGGTGTCAATGCGCATATGACCATATTTTTCAAGAGCCCAGTTAATACAATATGTGCCGGCACCCTTATGGCTTCCATCGGATGCAATCCTGTGGATTACGCAGTATGGCGTATTGCTAAGCCATGCTCCGTCGGTTATGTTTAAGTAAGTGGGCTCTATATCAGGACCGTAGTCTAAAAAGAAGGTTGCGACAATTTTGCCATCTTTTTCGCATACATAGCTCTTGTTGCTCTTTATATCTTTTTCAATGGCAAAAGCAGTAGGCCAGTTTCTATCTCCCCACTGATGGGGATTTCCGTTCTGAGCCATGTATTCTCTTGCATGTGAAAATATTTCAAGAAGTCTGGGCATGTCTTCAGATTTTGTATGTCTGATTTCCATAAATTTTCCTCTCTAAAAGTAAGGTGTGTCTAAATATTTCTTTGGGAAAGTGAACCGCACTGTCATTTCAGGGTCCACAATCTGTGAAATTTGAAGGTTTCCTACAAGACTCATAAGCATGATTATTTCATGAGTTTCTAAAGAAAGTCTGGTTTTAAGGAATTCAAGGGCAGTATCCACAGCCTTTTCTGAAGCCTCATCCAGTGTAGGTGCAGTTGCAATAAAGCAGAAGTTGTTATCATCTTCTGCAATTGGAAAATCATATGATTTTTCGCTGATAACTTCAACAGAAACTGTAATGTCTGCCGGGATTTCAAGACCGGAGCCACCAACCTCTCCATCTCCCATAAGGGCATGCACATCGCCCATCGCAAGAAGTGCTCCTTCAACAAAAACAGGAAGGTAAAGTGTTGTGCCTTCTGTAATCATATTTGTGTCCATGTTACCGCCATGACGGCCCGGATAGCTGTTTCTGAGAGAGCCTTCTGCAGGTGCAACGCCTATAACGCCTATCATCTTGTGGAGTTGAAGCTGGAACTTGTCTAAGAAATCTGCTTTGCCGTCTGAAATATGTATTCTTTCCAGATGGTGGCCTTTAATATGTTTAGCCAGTGGTCCGCAGTCATCGCCGCAGGAAACAACACCCATGCTGTCTATTTCAATTTTGTTTATGGTTATCTTGAGAGTATCTCCGGGCATTGCATTTTCAATGTAAATGGGACCGGTAGCAGGGTTTATTAATTCGCTGGGTATTATTGTGTCTTCTGTGCCCACCTGGCGAAGCATGTTGGAATAACAGTCTAATGTGGAAACTGTTATTGTTGCTGGTGCTTCAACCCTTAAAGCGGGCTTATTCTCCTTGCAAAATGTATTAACAACATGGTCACTTGATAATTTCATGATATTTCCTCAACTTTCAGATGATAAGTTTATGCAAGCTTTTATGTTATAAGCTTGAAAAAATTCTAGCAAAATATGGAATACGTGTCAAACAGAAAGGACTTTTTGGAATTAATATATTCAGCACACGATGAATCTGTCAATTATTTCTTCAAGAACCGCATCGTCCATAATGTCGTCTTCCAAGGTGCATATCAGATTTTTGTGGACCTTGAATCCGGCTTTTCGATATTGCTGGATTTTATTTATCGCATTCAAAAAATAGTTGTTATTATCTGTTAATCCAAGGTGTTCCCAAAGTATTATTTCGCCGTTTCTTTTTATTATAGTGAAGTCTGGATAGAGTATTTTGCCTTCTATTTCTATAGGTGCTTCATATTTGAAGGCTATCCCTTTTGAATGTAGAAAGTCAGCAATTAGTTTTTCTGATTTTGAGCGCACAAGGATACCGCTTGCAGTTTTGTATTTTAGCGTTTCCTGTTTATAGGGATTTCCTCCATTAGGGCGGGAAATCCATTCTTGGGTTGCTAATGAAGCTCCAGCATCCCTTAAATTTTTATATGCAATT
>JAQXRN010000203.1 GCA_029218545.1 Bacillota bacterium
ACTCTTTCCGCCGAGCTCCAAAACTGCCGGAGTCAGATGCTCAGCAGCATGTCGAAGGACTTCCTTACCAACCGCCTGGCTGCCCGTAAAGAAGACAAAATCAAACTTCTGGTCAAGCAGTGCCTGATTCTCTGCTCTCCCTCCGGTCACAACAGCCACATATTCAGGCGAAAAACACTCGCCAATAATCTTCTCAATGATTTTACTCGTCGCCGGAGAATAGGCACTTGGTTTGACAATGGCCGTATTTCCGGCTGCAATGGCATCCGCAAGCGGATCAATCGTTAAGAGGAACGGATAGTTCCACGGACTCATAATCAGTGTGTTGCCGAAAGGTACCGGCTGTTTGAAGCTGTGGGAAGCAAACTGGGCAAGTGGGGTATAAACAGTCTTTCTCTTTGCAAATTTCTTTGTATGACGAATCATGTATGAGATTTCTGACAATACCAGTCCGCTTTCACACATAAATCCTTCATAATGGCCTTTTCCAAGATCCGATTTCAGGGCATCATTAATCTCGGTTTCATATTTTTTTACTGTAGCATACAGCTTTTTCAACTGTTCGATACGAAATTTGACAGGAATTGTAACCCCGCTTTTGTAGTATACCTGCTGTTGCTCCAACAATCCTTTGATTTCTGTTTCGGTCATGTTAATCCTCATTTCTGAGCGACTTTGTCACGAAGATGCGACGAGAAATCTGCGTATGCAGTTTCTCGTCTGCAATCAATGCTATTTGTTGTCGCTCATAAACAAATAGCCGTGTGAAGCATATTTTCTTTCGCCTCATGGTTCTTCCCTTCGTGATAGGCGGTTTCAATATTTTCAAATACAAGCTTGGTTGCTTCCAGCGCAAGTCTGCGTGTTTCCTTTGTGGTTGAACGCCCGATATAGGCTTCCACTGCATGCGTCAGTACATCCATACCGGTGGTAGCGGTAAGATGGGCTGGCAACGAATAAGTAAGCGTTGTATCCAATACTGCGTAGCGCGGAATCAGAGGGAAACTCATGAGCGCATACTTGTGATGAGAAGCCAGGTCCGTAATAACGGCTGCAAGTGTTACTTCACTTCCTGTTCCGGCGGTTGTAGGTATGGCAATCAGGGTAGGCAATCTGCGCAATACCTTCAATATTCCGCCTAACTGATTCAAAGAACGTTTCGGGTAAACAACTCTTGCACCCACTGCCTTTGCACAGTCCATTGCAGAACCGCCGCCGATAGCAATTAATGCATCACACTGACAGCTGTGATACATTTTCAATGCTTCTTCCACATTTAAAACAGTGGGATTGGGCTGTGTGCTGTCATAAATAGAATAAGCAATCCCATTTGTCTGCAACACCTGTTCCACCGGATGGACTAATCCGTGATCCCGAATTCCTTTATCAGTCACAATGAGGACCGAATGGATATTTTCTTTTTTGAATACAGTATCAAGTTTGGCACAGGAACTCACAATTTCCGGCTCCCTGTAAGGAAGCACCGGAAGTACCAATCAGAAAGCCGTCTGAAATACACGGCAAAATGCTGCTTTTAGAAAAAACATAGTTACACCTCCTACATTTGCTAAATAAATTCTACAAAATAATGCTTCTTCTTGCCACCAATTTCAAAGTTCTTTTTTGCAACCAGCAGTTGCCACTTCATAGTGATATCATCCGATACAACAAATTCCGGAAGCCTGAATAAATACAAGCTTTCGGCACTATTTTTAGCATTTGATTGCACTGTTGTGGTATTCCCTAAACTATTTATACTGTTTTTCGTGCGTTTTTCGTGTGTTTATTCACCGCACCCATAACAAGCGTCCCTGTCTATATAAGCTCCTTATCTAACAGAAAATCGATCAAATTGATATTCAAAATACCTTTATCATCATACCAACGCTTACCGATATCTTTCCGCACAACAATCTTCGGGAATGAATCTCCGGTTAATGCAAAGCAACGCAGTTCAACTTCTGCCTTTTCCTCAGTTGGCATCGAATATGCTGATTGAATATAAGTTTTCTTTCCACCAGATGTTACAACAAAATCAATTTCTCTCGGTGTGCGTACAGAATTACCGTTTTGATTGATAGTCCTTGCATATACTACACCTACATCCACAGAGAACTGTCTAATCATAAGCTCGTTATAAATTATATTCTCCATGATATGAGTCATTTCCTGCTGTCTGAATCCGATACGGGCATTCCTCAGTCCGATATCTTCACTATAATATTTGTTAGGCGAATCAAAATAGGACTTCCCTTTTACATCATATCGCTTACTCTCCGAGAACAAAAATGCATCTTCCAGATGACCAATATAGGAGCGTATCGTGTTTACAGCCACACCCACAGTCTGCTTGCTTCGCAGTGTGTCTGCAATCTTAGTAGGATTCGTCAAGGAACCAACGGATGAGCATAATAAATCCAATATCTGTTCTAGCACATCCTGACGTTCTATCTTCTTACGTTCTACAATATCCTTTATATACACTTCCGTAAAAAGCGACTTAAGATATGTCATCTTTGCAGCATCATTCGGTCTGGAAAGAATAAGCGGCATCCCGCCATAAAATGCATAATCATCAAGCGCCTCATTTTTATCTCCTCCAACCGCAGAATAATATTCCGCAAAGCTTAACGGATGCACACGAATCTCATCACTACGCCCTCTAAACTCCGTCAGAATATCACTGGAAAGCATCTTTGAATTACTTCCTGTTACATACACATCCAAATTTGATAAGCTACGCAAATCATTCAACGCATCATAGAATGTAATTTTCTTCCCCTCTTCATTATACGGATTAGGTACTTCGTCCGACATCTGTATCTCATCAACAAACAGATAGAACTCTTCCTTACTGTTTTCCACTATTTCGCGTACATACTTTGAAAGAATCAACGGATTACGATATTTAATGTCCTTAGCAAGGTCCAACTCTATTACGATAATTTGATCTTCCTTAACACCATTTTGCAAAAGATATTCTCTGTATATGTTCTTTAGCAAATAAGATTTACCGCACCTTCTAATACCGGTGATTACTTTTACAAGCCCATCAAATCGATATGAAATTAGTTGTTGCAAGTAACTGTCGCGCTTTATATCCATATATCCACATCCTTTATTGAAAATTTCAGCCCATATAGGCTCCAATCTTCAATCATTATACTTTCTTAAACACAAAGTTTCAAGTGTATATTGAAAATTATTGCCCATACAGGCTGAATTATTCACTCTGGCTATCTAATCCGCCTCCACATGTAATTTCAAAGAATTGAATCGCTTTGTTTAGCAGTGTTATAAACGATCCTTCGCGATCCATGTTTATATATCGTTCTAATATCTCTTTTGTGGTTTCTTTTGTTAAAACAAAACAATCATCCGTCTGAAGAATTCGTTGCATATTTCGATAAAAATCTTCTGATGGTATATATTCGTCTCTGTGTGTATAAATCTGCTCTATAATATATACCGGTATAATCCTATCTTCGTGTTCAAAATCAAGCAAGTCAGCAATTGAAATTTTATGTTCTTGATAAGATGGCAACTTTTTTGATATCTTCGCTATACAGTTCTGTAGATACTCTCGAGATAAATCTCGCTCACCGAGCTTAGATAATCTGGATTTAATTTCTAAATACAGTTCGGAAACTCCTGCGTTCGGCGGAGCTGCGTTAACATGAAAGTCTCCGTACACGCCAAACATTGTACCATTCCGGGAACCATCTGCATGATAAAAATATGCTATGGGGCAGTGAAGCATGCTAGGTATTTCGTTATGCATCCCTACCTTGACTTTGTATGCTATAACATTCCATAAGCATAAAATGACATAGACATGCCAAATTGTACTTGTCAAAATAATCCCTCCGCTGATGTTCTGCCTTGTATTGCTTCGACAGGTTATGTATCTTACCAAGCGTTTTTCCCGTATTATAAAAATACTCTGATAGCGGTCTTCCATCTATATACTGGTAACCATTATCCGATATCAGCACTCCCTTTGCGTATTCAAAACAACTTATATATATTTCTCTGTTTTCTAATACAATCTTTTCAACCAACTTTCCATTAACAGATGGGATTACATCCGCAACAGAAGCACCACCTTTAGCTAAAAAATGCACAAACTCCACTTCTGCCCAATATTCTTTTTCCTTACGATCACCAATACTTGAAACCCGAATCACATATTTAGGTTGATTCATATACTTACAAGTAAATACCAAATTTCGTCCACCTTCGTGCTTTTCTATAGGCGTTATCTCGTATTCATCGTTTAGATCAAACAATTTTTTTATTATACTTACCAAAAATTCCCTCTCTCTTTCGTTGAATTGTCTTGTTAACCATCACTTATTTTCTACATATCGTATTCGCCAGGATAATCATCACAATACAGTCTACAATTACCACTCCGAGAAAAACATATGCCACCCAAGCAGGAAATATTGCTTGAGTAAGCACTGCAAAGGGTAACAAAAATGCTATAGCCAGTAAGCCTACACCAACGACACGTCCAAGCTTCTTCTTATCATACTTTTCTTTTTCTTCTTTAGTTGCCGTATTGTAACCGGCTATAAGATTCGCACCATGCCCGGATAATAATACCGCACTAACAAAAACCAATATAAAAAATACTACCCACACAATCCAATCCGGTCCTGTACTTAATTCCTTCATTGTCATATCACCATACCTCCATTTATTTTTTCCAGACCTGACCAAGTACGGCAAGTGAGCAGCTCACCATTGCTAATCCAATAATATACTGAGACAAGTTCAATACATTGTTTAATTTATTGCCATTGTAACCAAACAGAACGCTGCCAATTGCACACATAACAAAAAGCAGAATAATTCTTATATATTTACTTTTTTTCTTTCGATTCAACTTGAATACTCCTTATGGTGTTTTAGCAAATTCTCGTATCATATCCAGATTTGTTACAGAAGCATCTAACACAACCCCGGTTCTTTTCTTACTGATTGGTAACATGCTATTAATTAGAGACGACTCCATACCCATAATTGATTTAAATAGCGGACTGATCAAAAACATCCCATAATCATTACATATAAATTTAGGTGGTCCGGCATATTTTATATATTTTACAGGTCTTTCCGCTGGTGGCATCGCAGAACAAAATAATATCAATCCTCTGATTCTCTCTGGATAATCAAGAGCCAATCGAATCGCTACACTTCCTCCTGCAGATGTTGCTAATACATAAACCTGAGGGATTCCAAGTGCATCAAGTAATTCTACATAGGCTTTTGCCTGTTCCTTTGGTGTGCCGCTTCCCATCGTATCACTACCTAAATATCCAAATCGTGATGGCGCTAGGATTCTATATTTTTCTGAAAAATCTGAACAGGTATCATATGCCTGATCATATCCTCCAAAAATTCCATGTATGGATAAAATCACTTCTCCACTACCACTATCCACATAACTCATATATCCATAAGATAATTCTATATTCTTTTACTTGTATGTCTCTAGGCGTTTCTTCCCCTCTTGAACCGCAATTATACATCTGATGCCCTGAATCATCAGATAGAATACTACAATCAATATCACTACCAAAAGAAAATACTTCACTTTATATTCTCACCCTATCCTTTATATGTTTCGCAGAACTCTTTCACCACTGATATCAACTCTCTTTTAGCTTCCTCTTCCTGTTCTGGATGCATATCATACTTCTGCGGCAAATAAAAAATAGGTGTGTAAAACCGAAGTGCCACTATATGTGGATTTTCTTTTTTAATGACTCCTGCGGTAATCAGTGAAGAAAAGATGAATTCCTCATACTGTACAGCACCATTTACAAATAGGTCCTCATATATTTTATTAAGTTCCTGATTTCTATAGCGCTCTATCATCAGCATTTTTCTAAATTTTGATGCAACTTCATCTTTCCAGTAGAACATAAACAAACCAACTGAAAAATCTATGATATTATTTAAGTCAGCTGTCTCGTATGTAATCTGTGCCTCGGGTGTTTCCGGAAGCATAAGATTATTTCTTACCTGTGTCATTCTTTCATAGAATTTTTCTACACATGAATCAAATATTTCCTGCTTCCCTTTAAAATGCTTATATAAGGATGGGGCTTTGATTCCAACTGCTTCTGCAATATCTCCAACATAGACATCGCTATATCCTTTCTCTGAAAAGAGTCTAAGCGCTTCATTAAGAATTTTTTCCTTTGTAGACATATCAACCTCCAGTTATAAGCTAATTCAAATTAGCTTTATTATAGGCTAATTCGAATTAGCCGTCAAGTGTTTATTAAACAAAAAGCCACCAGTATCTCTACCAGTGGCTTTCACACAAATACATTTATTCTTTTTTCGCGTGACAATAAAGTGACAATAAATTTTGCGACCATTTTGCGACCACGCGTTTCTGAAATGCCCTATTTTCAAGGGCTAGAAGGAATAGTAGTCTATTCGAACTCAATCGTGCCTGTCGGCTTCGGGGTGAAGTCGTAAAGCACGCGGTTCACACCGGGAACCTCATGGGTGATGCGATCCACGATATGGCACATAAGGTCATAGGGGATGTTCTCAACGGTTGCGGTCATGGCGTCCGTGGTGTTGACTGCG
>JAQXRN010000204.1 GCA_029218545.1 Bacillota bacterium
AGGAGAATTTTATGCGTTACGTTGGCGATATTTACAGACCTCCAAGCGAGGCTTACAGCCTTCTGGTACAGGTAACAATCGGTTGTTCACACAATAAATGTACTTTCTGCAACATGTATAAGAATAAGCAGTTTAAGGTGCGTGACCCTGAAGAAGTTTTAGAAGATCTTGCATGGGCGAGAGCACATTACAACAAGGTACAGAGGATTTTTCTATGCGATGGCGATGCACTTTGCCTTGCAAATCATAAGCTCATCAGAATACTGGATTACATTAAGGAAAACTTTCCTGAGTGTGAACGCGTAACAACCTATGGAAGAGCCACTGCAGCACTTGCAAAGACTGAAGAAGAACTTGAGGAACTTCGCGATCATGGACTTTCTATGGTTTATCTGGGAGCTGAATCGGGCAGCCAGAAGGTTCTTGAGATGGTAAACAAGGGAGAGACAAGAGAGCAGCTTATCGATGGAGTCAGAAAACTCGAAGATGCCGGAATCAAAACTTCAGTAACCTTTATCAGCGGTCTTGCAGGTCAGGAAATGTGGGAAGAGCATGCAATTGAAACCGGTAAGATGATTACAGAGATGAATGCATCTTATGTAAGTCTTCTGACATTGATGCTTCAGTCACCTGCACCTATGCTTGATGACTGGGCGGCAGGAAGATTCAATAAGCTGACTGCAGAAGAAGTCCTTGCAGAGACATGTCTGATGCTTCAGCATGCAAATCCGACAAAATCATGTGTTTTCAGAAGCAATCATGCGTCAAACTATGTATCCCTTAGAGGAAATCTACCTGAAGATAAGGAAAGCATGCTGGCTTCACTGAAGCGCTGCATGGAAGACAGAGGTCTCCTTAAGGATGAAAGATTCAGAATGTTATAGCAACGGCTCTGACAGATTATTAAGATATGAAGATATTACTGACTACATTAAATTCACAGTATGTTCATTCAAATCCGGCCCTGAAGTATCTGTACACTGTAAGTGCAGATACTTCGGCTGATGTTGAACTGCGCGAATTTACAATTAATAACGAACCAAATTACATATATGGCGAATTGGTAAGAGCAAACTATGATCTGGTTTGCTTTTCTTGCTACATCTGGAATATTGAGCAGACAAAAGCAATTGCAGCTGATTTTAAGAAGGCAAGACCTGATGTAAAGATAGCTTTAGGTGGTCCTGAAGTTAGCTTTAATGCTCATGTTTTTATGCAGGAAAACCCATGGGTTGATTATGTTTTGTGCGGCGAAGGAGAATATTCCTTTTATCGTTTTCTTCAGGTACTGGATGATGCCGACAGGCCTTTCAATACGGTTCCCGGGCTTGTTTATCGCCAGGATGGCAAAATCTATGTCAATCAGCAGATTGAACCTATGGATTTTAACGATATTCCGTTTTTATATTCAGTACTTGAGTGTGAATCTGACAAGGTCATATATTATGAGTCTGCAAGAGGCTGCCCTTTTAAGTGCAGCTATTGCCTATCCTCAATAGATAAATCTATCAGACCTCTTGATTTAGATAGAGTAAAGGCAGATTTAGGATACTTTCTCTTTAAGAGGGTAATGCAGGTGAAGTTTATAGACAGAACCTTCAACTATGATGAAAACAGAGCCTATGAAATATTCAAGTATCTAATCGAAAATGATAATGGAAAGACTAATTTCCATTTTGAAATATGTGCAGACCTATTAACAGAAAGGTTTTTTTCTCTTCTTAGAAAAGCTAGAAAAGGGCTGTTCCAGTTTGAAATCGGAATACAGTCAACTAATCCTGAAACACTGGCGGCAGTAAATCGGAAAGAGAATGTATATCCTGTCCTATACAACATTGAAAAGCTGATAGCCCTCGGAAACATACACATTCATGTGGATCTGATTGCGGGACTTCCTTATGAAACTTATGAGCTTTTTGAGAGATCTTTTGACAAGGTATACAATCTTGGCGCTGATGCTTTTCAGATGGGTTTTCTGAAAGTTCTCAAAGGTACTCCGCTTTCTTTTATGTGTCATGAATATGAGATAATTGCCAGAGACAAAGCACCATACGAAATAATTTCCAACAGATGGCTGAACTCTGTAGAACTGGCACGCCTCAAAACCGTTGAAAAGATGCTGGATGTTTATTACAATCGAGGTGGATTTAAAAATACCATTGATTTTTTGATGAAGGAATGCAATAAAAAACCTTTCAAATTGTACGAAGAACTGGCAGATTTTTATTATAGACAGGGATTCCAGCACAAAAACAGAAAAAAAGAGGAACAATACAGAATTTTGAGAAAGTTTTCCTTGCAGGCAGGACTTGACGAGAAAAAAATAGAAGAGAAGCTTACGAAAGATCTGGAGGAAACCTTTAATCCGGAAGAAGTAAAGCGTTTTATGAAAAAGGGATGGGAGATTTAATGACTATGAACACTATTGAAGACAGAATCGGAAAGTATCTGGTACCTCATTTAAAGGATTTTATCTTTGATGAGTTATCTGAAGGG
>JAQXRN010000205.1 GCA_029218545.1 Bacillota bacterium
AATGAAAAGGTTACACCTGACAGTCTTGGTCCACACACTGTAGATAAGGTTAAAATAACAAGCCATCTCTTTGAGATTTTTGAAGCGGATGGGGACTGGGAAATGGCCAATGTAAGCGGATTCAACCCTTCAGTAACAGGCATAACGGGAATTGAGACGGCTGATGTAATAGAGAAGATAACCGGTCTGGTCAAACCGGATGCAGTTATTGTGGTGGATTCTCTTGCTGCAAAGAATATCAGAAGAATGAGCACAACCATACAGATTTCCGATACGGGCATAGAACCGGGGGCAGGTATGGGAAACAGGCGCAAAGCCATAAATAAAGACACTCTGGGATGCAAGGTTATCGCCATAGGAGTGCCTACCGTAATAGATTCAAGAACCTTAATTGCAGAGGCAGCAGAAGAAATCGAGGGGACGGATCTGGAAAAAACCCGAATTTATCTGGAAAACCGTAAGATGGATATGATAGTGACCTCGACGGATATCGACGAGATTATTAAAGATTTTTCCGATATTATTTCAAATGGTATAAATATAACTCTCCATCCCGGCATATATTCTTAAGGAATATGTGAAAGGAAGCTAAAACATGAAAAAATCTCGGGTCAAAGGACTGGCCTTGGTATATTTAATCAGCACTGTATTTTTTTTCAGCATAACGGCAACTCTTCAGGAGCCTGTACGTGAGGAAAATAAAAGCCAACGAGAACAGAAGCTGACAGCAACAGAACTTGGGGTAATGTGCATAAGCTCAGTGTATCCCTCCATGGGAATACAGCTGGCAGACTCAAGAGATAACGACAGTCAGGAATCTCAGCCTGAGACGGTGGTGCTTGAAAGTGAAGAGACCACAGAGCAGGAACAGCCTGATGTGACAGGCAAGGAACCTCGCGTTCTCATTTTACACACCCATGCAACAGAGTCTTATCTGCCATCAGAAGAAGGCAATTTTCATGTAAAGGAAGAAGCAAATACAGTAAGGGATGTTGGAAACATTCTGGTGGAAACCTTAAATAAAAGAGGTATTGCAGTTGTCCATGATAAGACTCTTCACGACTATCCCTCATACAATGAATCATATTACAGGTCATATGCTACCGCCCAGAATCTTCTTAAGCAATATCCAACTATCGAGTGTGTAATAGATCTGCACAGAGATTCAGTAGCATCCAAAGAACCATCAGCAACAGTATCCATAGGTGGTATGACATGCGCCAAGTATTCCTTCGTGCTTGGAACTACCGCATCTACATACCCTCAAAACAAATTGTTTATCAGCAAGATGAACCAGATAGCTGCATCAAATTATCAGGGGTTTACAGGCACCGTTTTAGAAAGGGGATACAAATACAACCAGGACCTTTCTTCAAAATATCTCCTTCTGGAGATTGGTTTTAACAGAAATCACATAGATGATTCGAAGAACACAGCTGTAGTGGTGGGCAATATACTGGCGGATGCCCTGGATTCTTAGGAACACTGAGGCAAAATCCGAGGAGCGACCCAAACCATTCCCTACGGTGAAGTCGGCAGAAAGGTATAGGAAAGCATATTATGAGGAATTTCAGACAGGCAGTGCTGGTAATGCTGATTATGTTAATCACAACACTGGCGCTGCTTAAGGTAGACAGGCAAAACAAGATTATGTATCAAAGGCAAGACAGCATCAGTGATACTTTTCAAATTCTAATTGAAAAATGGCTGGATTTACAGTAAAATAAAGTGTTACAAAGTATCATTTAAGCGAGGAAAAAATGGATAACAAAAACTATCAGGATTATATAAGAAATTTTAGCATTATAGCACACATAGACCATGGCAAATCAACCCTTGCCGATAGAATTATAGAAAAGACAGGCCTTGTTGCAAAGCGTGACATGAAGGAGCAGCTTCTTGATAACATGGAGCTTGAAAGAGAAAGAGGAATCACTATCAAGCTTCAGACAACAAGACTGGTTTATAATGCCCAGGATGGACATGAATACATCTTCAATTTAATAGATACGCCGGGTCATGTGGACTTTAACTACGAAGTATCAAGAAGCCTTGCTGCTTGTGAGGGCGCTGTGCTTATTGTAGACGCAACCCAGGGAGTTGAAGCTCAGACACTTGCCAATGTGTATCTGGCATTGGATGAAGACCTTGAAATTCTTCCTACACTGAACAAAATCGACCTTGCGTCTGCAAGACCTGACGAAGTAAAGGATGAAATAGAAGAGGTAATCGGACTTGAGGCCCATGATGCACCTCTTGTTTCTGCCAAAGAAGGTATAGGAATCGAAGAACTTCTGGAAGCAATAGTTAAAAAGGTCCCTCACCCTACAGGAAATCCTGAGGGCAAGCTAAAGGCGCTTATCTTTGACTCCATATACGATAACTACAAGGGTGTGGTTATCTATACAAGAGTGTTTGATGGACAAGTTAAGAAGGGCGATATGATTCGTCTTATGAACACAAACAAGAAGTACGAGGTAACAGAAGTAGGCGTTTGTGCACCTGGACCTGTTCCTAAGGACGTTCTGAGGGCAGGAGAGGTTGGATACATCTGCGGAAGTATCAAGCAGGTTGCCGATGCCAGAGTAGGTGATACCATTACTTTAGACAGCGACCCTACCGAAGAGCCGCTTCCTGGCTACAAGAAGGCTCAGTCCATGGTTTACTGCGGTATTTACCCGGCTGAAGGCGAAAAGTATGAGACTGTAAAGGACGCTTTAGAGAAACTACAGGTAAACGATGCAGCCTTCCACTTTGAGCCTGAGACATCACAGGCGCTGGGCTTTGGCTTCAGATGCGGATTCCTTGGACTTCTCCACATGGAAATTATAGTTGAAAGACTTGAGAGAGAATTTAACCTTGGAGTAATCACCACATCTCCAAGCGTAATATACAAGGTGGTTAAGACAGACGGAACTGTAGAAATGATTCAAAATCCGTCCAATCTTCCGCCACAGCAAGAAATAAGCCATATTGAGGAGCCTATGGTTAAGGCAGACATTATGATTCCAAAGGAATATGTGGGAAGCATTATGGAAATCTGCCAGGAAAGACGTGGCAGAATGATTCATATGGAATATATAACCGAGCAGCGTGTACAACTTCACTATGAGATGCCGCTGAACGAAGTAATATACGATTTCTTCGATGCCCTGAAGTCAAAGACAAGAGGCTACGGCTCCCTTGACTATGAGTTCACTCATTATGAACGTTCACAAGTGGTTAAGATGGATATTCTTCTTAACAAGGAGCTGGTGGATGCTTTCTCCATGATCGTTCACGAATCAAAGGCATATGCGAGAGGCCGTTTTGTCTGCGAAAAGCTGAAGGAAATCATCCCTATGCATCAGTTCGAAGTGCCTATCCAGGCAGCAATAGGACAGAAGGTAATCGCAAGAGAAACCGTTAAAGCCTTCAGAAAGGATGTAATCGCCAAGTGCTACGGCGGCGATATTTCCAGAAAGAAGAAGCTTTTAGAAAAGCAGAAGGAAGGTAAGAAGAGAATGAGACAGTTCGGTACTGTTGAGGTTCCTCAAGAGGCCTTCACAGCCGTGCTTAAATACGACGAAAACAAATAGATACAGATTGGAGCATAATATGGCAGGCGGAATTTATATACATATACCATTTTGTCTCAAAAAATGCTTCTATTGCGACTTCTACTCGGAAGCTGCAGATGATAAAGATTTGAGAGCCCTTTATACCGGGGCTCTTTTGGCAGATATAGAATTCTATGGCAAAAAGTATGGCAAAGCGTCTGGCAAAGCTCCGGGAAGCTTTGAAGCTGATACCATTTTTTTCGGCGGCGGTACGCCAAGCCTCATGGAACCTGAGCATATTGAGACTGTAATTTCTGCCCTGAAAGAAAAATTCAATGTGGCAGAAAATGCTGAAATCTCCATGGAAGCAAATCCGGCAACCCTTTCAGCAGCAAAGCTTAGCGGCTACAGAAAGGCAGGGGTAAACAGACTCAGCATAGGGGCACAATCCTTTGACGACAGGGTTCTTGAAGGTCTCGGCAGAGTTCACAGAGCCTGTGATATAGCAGAAACTGTTGCTATGGCAAGGCAGGCGGGTTTTGACAACATAAATCTTGACCTGATGTTTGCAGTGCCAAACCAGACCATGGATATCTGGAAGGAGTCCCTTGAGAAGATTATCGACATAAAGCCTGAGCATATTTCCTTTTACAGCCTAGAAATTGCAGAAAACACTCCCTTCGGCAGGTGGCTTGAGGAAGGTAAACTGGCTGAAACTCCCGTTGCTGAGGACAGGCAGATGTATTCTCTTGGCATAGAAATGCTGGAGGCTGCAGGCTATGAGCATTACGAGATTTCCAACATGGCGCTTTCGGGAAAGGAATGCAGACATAACTTGAAATACTGGCAGATGGATGATTATCTGGGACTTGGCCCTTCGGCACATTCCTTTATGGAAGGCGAGAGATTCTTCAATGTAGGAAATGTGTACAAATATATAGAAATGAGCCCTGACGAAAGGGTGCAGGACATATACCAAAACAGCCTAGACGACAATGCTTCTGAGTTTGTATTTACAGCCCTTAGAACTAAGGATGGAGTTTCATTGGAAGCTTTTAAGGGAAGAATAGGAGTTGAATTCTGGCAGCACTTTAAGGACTGTAGAGAGGAGTTCGAAAAATATGTCCTTGACGGTTATGCAGTCTGTGATGAGAGACACATTGCCCTCACTGCAAAAGGGATAGATATTTCCAACAAAATAATGGCAATCTTTGTGTAGGTTGCCTAGGTTATTAAGGAGGAGAAGATGAAAAAGTATATTTTGGCTTTAGATCAGGGAACTACAAGTTCGAGATGTATAATATATGATAAAAAAGGCAACATGATCAGCGTTGCTCAGAAGGAATTCACGCAGGTTTATCCTAAAGAAGGCTGGGTTGAGCACGATGCCATGGAAATCTGGTCCACCCAGATGGGTGTTGCACAGGAAGCCATGCTGAAGGTGGGACTGACATACAGAAACATCAAAGCAATCGGAATTACAAATCAGAGGGAGACAACTGTTGTCTGGGATAAAGTTACAGGCGAACCTGTATATAACGCTATCGTGTGGCAGTGCAGAAGAACGGCAGGTTACTGTGACAGTCTGATTGAAGCAGGCTACAGCGACATGATTAGGGAAAAGACGGGGCTTCTCATTGATGCATACTTTAGCGGCACCAAATTAAAGTGGATTTTAGACAACGTTGAGGGTGCAAGAGAAAAGGCTGAAGCAGGTCAGCTTCTATTCGGAACAATTGAAACATGGCTGATATGGAAGATGACAGGCGGCAATGTGCATATTACGGACTATTCTAACGCGTCAAGAACAATGATGTTTAACATCAATACCCTTGAGTGGGATGAAGAAATACTTAATATTCTGGATATTCCAAGATGTATGCTTCCTGAACCAAAACCATCAAGCTGCGTGTATGGAGAAACCATAGATTCTCTCTTTGGCGGTCCTATTACAATTGCAGGAGCAGCGGGAGACCAGCAGGCAGCACTTTTCGGACAGACTTGCTTTGAGGAAGGCGAAGGCAAGAATACATACGGAACAGGCTGCTTCCTCCTCATGAATATCGGCGAAAAGCCAATTTTTTCAAAGAATGGACTTGTAACCACCATCGCCTGGGGGCTTGACGGTAAGGTAAACTATGCCCTTGAAGGCTCTGTATTCGTATGCGGTGCGGCTATTCAGTGGCTTCGCGATGAAATAGATATATTGGAAAAGTCCTCTGATTCAGAAAAGATGGCATTAAAGGTTGAAGATTCTCTGGGTCTATATGTGGTTCCTGCCTTTGTAGGACTTGGAGCTCCATACTGGGACCCATATGCAAGAGGCGCAATCTTTGGAATAACGAGAGGCGCTAACAAAAATCATCTTGTGAGAGCAACACTTGAATCTCTGGCTTATCAGACCAACGATTTAATTAAAGCCATGACTGAAGATCTTGGCAGACAGCTTGTATCCTTAAAGGTTGACGGCGGCGCATGTGCAAATAATTTCCTGATGCAATTCCAGTCAGATGTATTAGACTGCAAGGTGGAAAGACCTGTTTGCATTGAAACGACTTCTCTCGGAGCGGCATATCTGGCAGGTCTTGCAACGGGTTATTGGGAAAGCAAGGATGACGTGCTGACAAACTGGCAGGTTGACAGAGTGTTCGAGCCTTCCATGGAAGAAGCAAAGCGTAATGAGTTTCTGGCAGGCTGGGCAAAGGCTGTTGACAGAACCCGTGACTGGGCAAAGTAGGTCACGTGTGAATTATAATGTAAAATTAACATGTAAATTTATTGCAAATTAGATATATAGAAGCTATAATGTTTACAAAGGAGTGATAAACATGCCAAATATTAAACCAATATCTGATTTGAGAAATTACACAGAAGTATTAAAGGAAGTAGACTTAGAGAATAGAGTATATTTAACAAGAAATGGTCGTGGTGAATACGGAATTCTTACCATGGCTGAAATAGATGAACTGGATCGGTACAGGGCTGCATATTCTTTGGTTTCAAAATTAATGCATGCCGAAGAAAGGGCAGAAAAAGAAGGATGGATTGACTCTGACAGTCTTGAGAAAGAGTTGGGGGTAATTGACCTTGAATTATAAAATAAAGTACTCTCCAGAGGCCAGCGATAAGCTGCGAGAATTAAAAAAACAGATTTCAGATTTATATGGGGAATCTGTTGCAACAAGAGTAATATCAAAGATAATGAGTGATATAAGAGGACTTAGGGATTACCCTGAAAAAGGACCTTCTGTCGAAGCATTACTAGGTATTCCTACGCCATATAGATTTATCCACATAGAAAAGAATTATGTTTTTTATAGAATGGAAGACGATACTGTTTATGTGACAGATATTTACAATGAACGAGAAAATTTCATGTGGCGAATGTTTAGAGTTGATTTAAGAACAAAGGAAAGCGTAGACTTTTGGGA